>JBQTKE010000534.1:0-1753 GCA_052386435.1 Myxococcaceae bacterium | reverse complement strand
AATTCTATCGGCTGCTCAGGCAACACGGGCTTGCGGAGAAAGAGGGAGCCAGCGAGGAGCACGAACCCTGAATCGGCCATCTGTCCGAACATCTCGCGCACCACCACGGGCGACTGCTGACCGACCTCGGTCAACGACGCGAGCAGCGCTCGCTCGCGCTTCACAAGTGGAGCGACGCCGCTCCGGAAGTCCGACGTCCGCAGTGAACCCCACGCGAGGCCCACGCTTCACTTCGAGTACGGCCTTGAAGAACAGCGCGATCGCCTCTTCGACGATCTGGCTCTTGGTCAGGCCGAGCTACGTCCCGGCACGCAAGGCCAAGCGGTCAAATATCCAGCAGAATTGAAGGTCACCGCCTCAAGGAACTGTCAGCTGGGCAGTGAGTCAGGGTCGAGCACTTGCTCGGGAACACCCCGTCGAGAGGGAACCAGGCTCAGAAAACGCCCCCAGCGGGCCCCCGCAACTTTAGTATCCGAGTACCTCCCATCCAGGGTATCGGACCGAGATCGAAGAGCCCGTCCACCTCGTAGAACTGGTGGCAGGGATCTTCCTCTTTTTCGACCAGCGGAAAGCTCGACGACGTGGAAAGCACGGCAGCTCGACATCGTTTGGACGGGTGGCTGGGGCTGGACCGAACGTGGTAGGCCGACGGCCTCCCGGATAGCCCGGCCCGTTTCATGGACTACGACTCACTGCGCCGTTCGCACCCGGCGTGGTAGCTCCTCACCGCGGATCACGCCCCGCTGGTCATCAGCTTCCTCTACCGGCCTTCCTCGCGACCAACGTGCGCTCCTTGTCTCAAGGGGAACTGCTCTCTCAGTTGGAGGATCAACCAGATTCAATCGGTTCTCTTGAGCCGGAGGAGTTCCTGTCGCTCGACAGCTGACGTTTGCCGCCCGCCCGGCGCAGTGTCAGCCGAGGGGTGCGAGGCAGCTGGCCTTCACTTCCAGCTTGGCCCGATCATCCGATCGGATCTGAGCGCAGGTGTCCGAGCAGAGCCGCACGTACCCGGAAGTCACGAAGAAACTGTTGGGTGCGCAGGAGGCTGCGTCGGGAACGCTGGTGAGCTGGATGGGCGCAGCGCCGTTGCCCGGCACGTACGTCACAAAGGCGCTCGTGATTTTTTGCCCGTTCGGAGGGGTGGGGATCTTGAGCTCGCAGGCCACCTGAGGACTGGAAACGACGTTGTTGGCCACTTCCCTGAAGATCGCGTCGAAGCTGGCGTATTGGCAGATGGGGTACCGCAGGCCTCCCGTCGCCAATGAGAGCTTCTGATACTCGATGGACGCAGCCACGCCGCCTTCGCCCACGGCGAGAGTGCAGATGCTGGTTTGAATCGGAGCGGTGGGCTTCCACGCGGTGTTCGCCGGGGTGTTGGCGCCAAACCCGCCGATGGTGTGGAACGTGTAGTCACGGCGGAGAGCGTCGCCGAAATTGCCTGGGACCAACCCCAATAACGCTTGCTCGAACTGTTCCGCGGTAAGCGGTTCCGACTCATCATCGGTGATCTCCACGAAGACCCGGTGCGCGTCCGGGCGAAGCCAGGCGGACCAGCCCGTCGGAGCCAGGCCACTGAGGTCCCGCGCCTTGTACGTTCGCAGGATCTCTGCGAGCGAGTTGTTGCTGTCGATCTCCGAGTTGTAATGGAAGAACCGAGAGCCATTCACCGGCGCGAGCGCGGGGGGCGAGCACGAGGTGTTTCCGCTCAAGGGGGCGAGGATGCAGATCGATTGGTCGACCGTGGCGCTTCCAT
>JBQTKE010000533.1:0-5643 GCA_052386435.1 Myxococcaceae bacterium | reverse complement strand
CCCACCTGCGGGCCGACGTAGTCAACGCGACGCACCTCGAAGTCCTTCTGCTCCAACCCGACGCGCAGCGCCGCGGTCACCCGGTCCGCCATGCCTGCCGCCACGACCTGATAGTCGAAGGCACCGGCCTGGTCCGCCTTTCCCAGCGCGCGCACTTCCTTCACCCCAATCGCCGCGGCCGACTCGATGGTTCCCTTGAGCTGATCCGCGGGAATCTCTTTGCTGGTGCGGATGCGGATCATGCCGTCGTCAATGTCCGGCCGGAACTTCACGGCGGGATCTAACGCTTTCACCGCTTCTTCCGCCTTGGCAGCGCTCTCAGCGGTGAGCTGAGTCACGCCACCCATGCGCAACAGGAACGTGTTCTCGGCCGTCGCGCCAACCTGCTGAACCATCGGGTCATGCAGACCACCCTTGAGCGCGGCCTCGCGGACCTGGGTGTCGTTGATCGAATTCGGGAACTTCACCTCAACCATCGTTCCGCCGGCGAAGTCGACCCCGAAGTTAAAGCCGAAGATCGCGATGCCTACCAAGATGGCCAGGTTAAGGACCGACGAGATGAAGAGCGCCGGCTTCCGCTTGCCAATGAAATCGATGTGGGTCTTGTGCTTGAGGATCTGCATGTCAGACGCTCACCCGTTCGGCGTTGCGGCCATGAACGAAATAGGTAGTGAAGACGCGGGTCACCACGATGGAAGTGAAAAGCGAAGCGATGATGCCGATGATCAGCGCCGTCGCGAACCCGCGGACCGGACCAGTGCCCGTCGCGGAGAGAATGAAGCCGGCGATCAACGTCGTCACGTGCGCGTCGAAGATGGTCCAGAACGCGCGGTCGTAACCCTGGTCCACCGCCACCCGCGCTGACTTTCCATTCGCCAGCTCCTCGCGAATACGCTCGTTGATCAATACGTTCGCATCGACCGCAATACCCAGCGTCAACACGAAGCCCGCGATGCCTGGCAGCGTCAGCGTGGCATTGAAGAGCGCCAAGCCCGCAAGAATCAACGCGCCGTTGAGGATCAGCGCCACATCAGCGATGAGCCCGGTGAACTTGTAATAGATGGCCATGAAGAAGACGACCAAGGCCAACCCCACCAGCGCCGCCATGCTGCCATGGCGGATCAGGTCGTCCCCTAGGGTCGCACCCACCTGACGAACCTCGCCCGTGGTCACCGGAGCAGGAAGAGCGCCCGCCTTCAACACCAGCGCCAGCGTCTTTGCTTCCTCCATCCACTCATCGTCGGTCTTCGCACCGCGGTTGCCCAAGGTGATCACGCCGCTGCCGTCCGGGATCTTCTCGTTGATGTTCGGCGCGGAGTGCACGACCCCATCCAGCACGATCGCCATCCGACGACCCACGTTCTGTTCGGTCAGCGCACCGAAGTCGCGGCCACCCTGGGCGTCGAACGTGAAACGAACCTCCGGCTGATTGCGGTCATTGCGATCCGCATCGGCGCTGGAGAGCGAATCGCCGGTCAGAGGCACCTTTTTCTCCACCAGATACGTCCGGTAGCCGTCACAGGCTCCCTTCTTGGTGTCCACGTTGGTCACGCACTCCAACAAGACCTCGCGGTCAGCGGGCGCTTTGTCCTTCACGTACGCCAGCAGCGCCTCGCGATCCTTCCCGACCAATTGCGCCCCATCCAACGTGATCTGCGAAGCCTCCGGCGGGTGTTCGGCCGAGTAGTGTTGACTGAAGAAAGTGTTCGCATCGTCCACCATGCGGAACTCCAGCTGCGCGGTGGTGCCGATAAGCTCCTTGGCTTGCTCCGGATCCTGCTGGCCCGGGAGCGAAATCTGAATCGCGTCCGTGCCCAACTTGCGCACGTCGACTTCCGCGACGCCCCACTTGTCGATGCGGCGACGAATAACGAGCATCGCCTGATCAACCGCCTGATCCTTGAAAACACCGACGTACGCCTCGTTCAGCACCATGGTCAGCTTGCCGCCGTCGCGGCTACTCTGATTGAAGTCCTCCGCGTAGGTCTTGAGCGACGTGAGCACCGCATCGACCTTCGCGGGATCCTGCACGGTGAGCGTGAGCTCCAGCTTCTCCGGGTTCGATTCCGGAACCACGTCCGCGATCTTCTGATCGCGCAGGTAGTTGGCGATCTGCACACCGCGCCGCTCAACCCGCTTCTGAAGCGCGGTCTGCGTGTCCACGCGCATCACCATGTAGATTCCGCCCTGGAGGTCCAAGCCCAGGCTCAAGCGGTACTTCGCGGAAGGCGCCCACTTGGGCATCCGCTCCTCAATCGCCTTGAGGTTGTTCCGCTGATCCCGCGGCATCACCACGAGCGAGTAATAGCTGGGAATCAAAAACCAGATCGATCCCAACGCCACCGCAATGACCAGGACGAATCGCGTCCACCAGCGGCGGTCCATTACTTCTCCTCCCGCTTCTCTTCGACCTTGCCCGCGGGCGCGGCCGCTTCTTCGGTCAGCGCCGTCTTGCCCTGCACGGCAGTCTTGAGCATTCGCACGCGAACGCCGTTGGCGATCTCAAGTGTGATGAACTTGTCGGTGACCGCGTGGACCTTCCCCAGCAGCCCGCTCTGCGTGACCACATCGTCGCCCTTCTTCAGCGCCGACACGAGCAACTTGTGCTCCCGCATCTGCTTCTGCTGCGGCCGGATCATCAGAAAGTACATGATCAGGAAGATGCCGCCGATGAAGAACAGACTGCTGTACGGACTGCCGGCGCCACCCAACTGAGCCAACACGAGCAAGCTTGAAGTCACGATCGCCTCGTTTCTCTGTAAACTCTCGGAATCGCCCGTCTTTCAGATCGATTCTTGGAGTGAAAAGTCGGCGCGTCTTAGCAGGGGGCTCCGTACGGAGCAAGCCACGCGGGACGACTTGCGAGAACGACCCGAGCCGTCTTTCATCCCAACCCCATGCTCCGTCCGTTGATCGTCCTCTGTTGTGCGCTGCTCTTGAACGGCTGTGGCGTCACCAGCGCAGGGAAAGCCTGTTCTCAAGACAGCGACTGCGACCGTCTGCAGACTTGTAACACCACGTATCCGGACGGCTTCTGCGCCAAGACCTGCAGCACGTCCGGCAGCAGCACCGAGTGCCCAGGCGAGACGATTTGCACGCAGCACGCCACGCTCTACCTGTGCGCGCCCCGCTGCGAACAGCAGACCGACTGCCGAGACGGTTACGAGTGCAACGGCGTCGCAGGCGCCAACGTCAAAACCTGCCGACCGAAGGCGTAGGGCGTCCGGAGGCGCGAAACCTCACACCGCCGCCGGCGACGGAGCTTGCGACGCGTGAAAGTCAGCTAGAAACGCGGCGTAGCGATCCTGCTCGATCGCCTCCCTCGCCTGCTTCATCAGGGTGAGGAAGTAGTGCAGGTTGTGCAGCGTGTTCAAACGCATCGCCAAAATCTCCTGCGCGACGAAGAGGTGCCGCAAGTACGCCCGCGAGAAGGTTCGACACGTGTAACAGCCACAAGCCTCGTCCACCGGCCGAGGGTCGCGCGCATGGGCCGCGTTCTTGATGACCACCCTACCCCGCGACGTAAACAGCAACCCATTGCGAGCACACCGCGTCGGTAGCACGCAGTCGAACATGTCGATGCCGGAACCCACGCACGTCAGCAGATCGAGCGGCGTCCCCACCCCCATCAAGTAGCGCGGTTTGTCCTTCGGCAAGAGCGGCGCGGAAAGGGCCACGCTCTCGTGCATCGCCTTCGGCTCCTCGCCCGCAGAATACCCACCCAGCGCGTAACCCGGCAAATCGAACGCGCAGATCTCTTCCACATGCCTCTTGCGCAGATCCGGGTGCAGTCCACCCTGGACAATTCCGAACAGCGACGACCGCCCGCGGCCCCAAGCTTGAACACAGCGCGCCAGCCATCGAGTTGTGCGAGCCAGCGACGCCTCGAAGTACGGGCGCTCCGACAGCGCGGGCGGGCACTCGTCGAACCCCATGATGATGTCTGCGCCTAGCAGCTCTTGAATCTCAATCGATCGTTCCGGAGACAAGAGGTGCTTCGATCCGTCGAGGTGAGATTGGAAAGCCGCCCCTTCTTCGGTGATCTTCCGCTTGCCGGAGAGACTAAACACCTGAAAGCCGCCGCTGTCGGTGAGCATCGGGCGCTCCCAACTGATGAACTGGTGCAGCCCCCCCAGCGCCGCCACCAGCTGCTCTCCGGGCCGAAGCATCAGGTGGTAGGTGTTGCCGAGAATGATCTGCGTCTCGAGCGTACGCAGATCGTCCGGCCCAACGGCTTTGACGCTTCCCGCGGTCCCCACCGGCATGAAGATCGGCGTCTCAATTACGCCATGGGGGGTATGCAACCGCCCCCTCCGCGCCCCCGTCGTCTTGTCGGTGTGGAGCAGCTCGAAACGAACCAGCGAAGGCGGCACCCGGCGATCGCCACGTTCCGTGGCCGATGCTGAAGTCACGACAACTCCCCTGAGATGAACATCGCGTCGCCGTAGCTGAAGAAGCGGTATCCCTCTGCCACCGCTTCTCGGTACGTCGCCAGCGTGCGGTCCCGTCCCAAGAACGCGCTGACCAAAATGACCAGCGTCGACTTCGGAAGGTGAAAGTTCGTCAGGAGCGCAGCGACCTGGCGAAATCGAAACCCGGGTGAAATAAACAGCCGCGTTTCGCCCTCGCCCGCCCGGAGCTGTCCGCTCTCTGCATCGGTCGCCGCTTCCAGCGTCCGAACCACCGTGGTGCCCACCGCGATCACGCGACGTCCTTGCGCATGGGCCTCGTTCACCGCCCTCGCAGTCTGAGCTGGCACACGGTAGCGCTCGGGGTGCATCACGTGCGCCGAGACGTCATCTCCGCGAATCGGCAGGAAAGTTCCAGGGCCCACGTCCAACGTGAGCTCCGCGCGTCGCACGCCCTTATTCTCCAACTCCGCCAGCAGCTCCGGCGTGAAGTGCAGCCCAGCGGTCGGAGCCGCCACGGACCCCGCTGCCCGAGCGTAGACAGTCTGGTAGCGCCCCGCGTCCTCCGCCGTTGGGGGACGAGTGATGTAAGGCGGCAGGGGTAGCCTGCCGGCTCGCTCCAAAATTTGGGCAAAGCTCGTTCCTTTCCTCGAATAAAATCGCACTCGGTACTCGCCGCCGCCCAGAGGCTCTTGCACCGTCGCGCTCAGTCCTTCGGCGAGGGAGAGCTCCGTTCCCGCTTTGATTCCTTTGCTGGCCTGTCCCAAGCAGATCCAGTCGAGTGCGCCCGCGTCACCGTCAAAAGCAGCGCCCGTCTCCACTTGTGATGCGGGTCGAACCACGAGCAGCTCGACCTTTCCACCCGTTCCCGCCTTCTGCCCCAGCAGCCGCGCCGGAACCACGCGGGTATCGTTGACCACCAAGAGGTCTCCTGCGCGAAGCAGGTCAGGCAGGACGCTGAACGTCTTGTGCTGCAGCGCCCCCGTCGAGCGGTCCACCACCAGCAGTCGAGACCCGCCCCGTTTCGCGGAGGGTGCTTGGGCGATCTGGGCGGGAGGAAGCTCGAAGTCGAAGTCAGACAGGCGCATGAAGGGAGCGCCTTCTAGTCCTGAAAGAAGCGTGAGGGAGGGATCAAACACCCGAAAAGCTCCGATAACCCGACGAGAACGTCCAAGAACCCGTTGGGAGCACGGAGGCTTTTCAGGTGAATCGAAAGGTACGTCGCAGGCTGGCT
>JBQTKE010000532.1:0-8507 GCA_052386435.1 Myxococcaceae bacterium | reverse complement strand
GATTAAGGCCCGTTGCGTTCAGTTGATTCAGCGGCTTGGGCTCAAGTTCGGCAGCATGGACATCATTCTCACGCCGGATGATCGTTACGTCTTCTTGGAGAACAACGTTCAGGGACAATGGCTATGGATCGACGAGCGCGTGAATCTCGGAATCGGCGAGGCGCTCGCGCAGCTCTTGGTAGAGGGCCGAGCCGGATAGAAGAGCTCGCCCAGCTGCGCGAGCGTGAAGGAGCCGCCGTCAGAAGCTGACTTACGGACTCGCCGCCAAGCGAAGTTGCCGCAAAGACTGATTGCTTCCACCGCTGACGACGTTCGAGGCGCAAGCCCCAATGGCGCCAGCGCCGGGAGGCCTTCACCCAGCCAGCATTCACCCCACCAGCCGCGGGGGGCGGCGCAGCTCGCCCCGCGACGAACGGATCGATCCCTGCCCCCCCAGCAACGTTTCGGGCCTCATCTTCGAAAATTCGGAATGGCATCGGTTCGGCCCCCGCCCGTGCGTCGTCACTCGATCCGTTCGCCCTTGGAGGTGGGCACTGGCGGGGTGAAGACGGCGCCGCAGGTGGAGATTCCTCCCAGCAGCCTCTACTCGAACAACTTCCATCTCTTGATGGTGCCTCGGGCTATCAGCAACGGAATGAAGGCTGCCTTCTCGCCGGAGCGGCACGGGTACAGGCCCGTGGCCTTCAGCGTCCAGAACGGCACGACGACCTCCAGCTCTCTTTGGGTCACCGCGGAGGAGATTCTCGCTGCGAACGCCTTCGCGAGGCACGTCGAGACTCAGCTCGCCCGCATCGTGGACCCTGCGCGAGAAGGGGCGAACCTTCGTCCCAGATCGATGAACGTCCGCTTCGGCAGCAGTTCGCTGGGGGAGAAGAGGGTGCACAGAGACGGCCCGGAACGTGTCGTCTTCGCGCTGGAGGGCGAAGGCACCCGGTTCACGGATAAGGCCGGAAATGAGCACGTCGTCCCCGAGGGTCACGCGCTTGTGATGGGCGGTCTCGCTCGGCAAAACGCAAACCCCGCTCTGCCGTCTACTCCACACCAGGCCCCGGAGCGCGTGGACCCCAATCGAATCTTCGTTGCGATCACTTTGGATCGCGAGCCGCTCACCCGTTTCGCGGGCGAGGGTTGAACCTGCCGAGCAGCTGTTTATGACTTCGCTTTCCAGCGTTTGAACCGTCGCCCAACGGTTCTTGGGGATGACGCGGAGAGACGACCACGTCGCTCCCCAACCGAGCGGAGCGCCGTCTGTGCGTCGTCCTGGCGACGCTGATATGAAGAGGGTCGAGCTTCGTCACGGACTCTTCAGCCCCGCACGCGCCTCGAAGGAGCGTGCAGTCTTGGCGAGCAAACCCCGCTATCCCCCACATGGACCTTTTCACGCCGCGCTTCAGGAGCGCGTCGCGGCCTACTTCGCCAGGTCTGGCGTGGTCTCCAATCAAGCGCCAAGACGCGCGCTGAAGACCGCGGTGTTCTTCGGCTGGTTGGTGACCTCGTACCTGTCGTTGCTGCTGGTCGCCTCGTCCGCGTGGACAGCGCTGCCGCTCTGCATTTCGTTGGGTTTTGCTATGGCGGGGATTGGCTTCAGCGTGCAGCACGACGGCGGCCACGGCGGCTATTCGCGCAGGCGTTGGGTCAACCAATTGAGCGCGCTCTCGCTGGATGTCATTGGCGGCAGCTCGTACGTCTGGGCGTGGAAACACAATGTCTTCCACCACAGCCACACCAACTTCGTGGGCACGGATGCGGACATCGACATCCGGCCTTTTGCGCGGCTGGCACCGGAGCAGAAGCGCCGCGCCGGCCACCGGTTCCAGCACCTGTATATCTGGGTGCTCTATGCGCTGCTCACGGTGAAGTGGCACTTCGTAGATGACTTCCGCGACGTCGCGCTCGGCAAAGTGGGAACGCAGCCCTTCCCGCGTCCGAAGGGCTGGAAGCTGGCGACGTTCATTCTAGGGAAGCTGCTCTTCTACGGCTGGGCGCTGGTGCTGCCGCTGGTCCTTCATCCTTTCTGGAACGTCTTCGCCTGTTGTGCCGTCGTCTCAGTGACGGTGAGCCTGGTGCTGGCGATCACCTTTCAGATGGCGCACGCCACGGAAGGCGCGCACTTTCCAGCTTTGGATGAGACAGGCCGCGCGGAGCGCGAATGGGCAGTGGAGCAAGTGCGCTCGTCGTTCAACTTCGCGCCGGAGAACCGGCTGCTTGGTTGGTACGTGGGAGGGCTCAACTTCCAGATTGAGCACCACCTGTTTCCCCGGGTGGCCCATTTTCACCTCCCCGCCCTGGCGAAGGTCGTTCGACAGACGTGCCTCGAATTCAACGTGCCCTACGGTGAGCACGCGACGTTCCGTTCTGCGTTCGCGTCGCACGCGCGATGGGTTCGAGAGATGGGCGCTGCGCCTGACAACGACCAGCAGGGATCCACGATGCGGGTCCAGTGATGCCGGCTACGGCGAGGGAACGCGCCGCGGCTGGACTTGGGGTTCCCGTCTTGGCCCTGAAACCAGAAGTCGCCCTGCCGTGGGTCTGGGATCGCTTCTACCCTTGGGTGCGCTTACTGGAAATCGACTGCGGCTTCGCGTCGGCGGTTTCTTCGCGTGGCTCTGCGTCTTCGCCTTCGGGCGTGGGTTCGTCTTGGAAGGCGCTGGGCAGGATGTTGAAGGGCATGACCTTCGCCAACGCGATCAAGAGGAGTAGCCCCCCCGGCGCCGCGAAGATGGCCAGGGCGGGAATGGCCTTCGCCACATCGATCAGTTGTTCGCGCATCCGGCGCTTCTCGTCCGCGTTGAGCGTCTGACCTCGCGCGGCGCGGGTGAGGAGCACGGAGAGCTCACCGGTCTCTCGAATCTCTCGCATCAGCCGCTGGAAGTTCTTCTCCGCGGTACGCTGGATGGAGTCGACCAGCTCTTCGCCCATCACTTCGGCGCCGGAGGAGACAGTGAAGACGTCCACCACGGAGCGGTTGCGCGCGTAGAACTCGGCCATCGCCAATTCGACGGCTTTTCGATCTTCGGAGCTGAAGCCGAGCGTCGTCGCGAGATCTCGAATAAACGCGAGCTCTCTCGGAGAACGCCGTCCATCGACGAGCGAGGCGAGCAGGGTCTGCTCCAAGATGAAGCGGCGCATGTCGGCGCTGCGCACGCCGGAGACGATGGTGCTCAGTGAGGGGGATCGATCGAAGGCTTGTTTCACGCGAGCGCGCAACGCGCTCTCAACGCGCTCAGGCAGGCGAAGGTCTTCGACTTGGCGAAGGATGGCGCGGCGGGTGGGGAAGCTGGGCGTGCGTTCGGCGGACGCGAGCGCGACGAGCACGTCCACCAAGAGCGCTTTGCGTGCGGCGGCGAACTCGGAGCGGCGGTGGGCTTGTGGGCGGTCGAACCGCGCGCGGCAGAAGTAGTCGATGGCTTGCCGCAGAAAGTGTTGCGCGTCCGCGTAGGTGGCGCCGTTGTGGAGGACGAGGCCGTAGGCAGGATCTCCCGTGAGGGACATCGCTCGCCCCTCCAGTTCGGACTCAACTTTCGCGGCGAGCTTCTTGGGGACGGTATCGATCTTCGCGGAGCGGCCGGCGCGTTGAAGCTCCTCGGCGAGATCGAGATCGCCGCAGAGAATCGCGAAGAGGACCAGCAGTTGGCGCACGCGGTTCGCGGGTTGGGCCTGGGTGATGTCGGCCACGTCCAGCGCGATCCGCGCGAAGGTTCGGACGACGGCGAGGAAGAGGATCTCTTCGGGCGCTTTACCCTTCTCGGTCTCAGCGTCTTTCGGCGTGCCGTAGAGGAGGCCGGTGGTTCGCAGCTGCTCCTGAACGTAGCGGCGGGACTGGGCCCACCGCGAAAGTCTGGACCAGTCTTCGGGAAGCTTCGAGCGGGCGGACCCGGAGACGTGCCGGCTGACCTCCTCTTCCAGGAGCGACGTCAGCCACCCTGTCTTTCCGAAGTCCATGCGTCCCACTCGAATAACGCACCGGACGCGGGGATGCCATGTGTGAGGCTGCCTGGTAAGTCGAGGGATTGCGCGACCACCGTCAGCGCGGCCTGCTATCTCTCGGCTTCATGACGACGACGCGAAGCGGCAACCTGCTGATCACGGCGACTGGCAAGGACCATCCCGGTATCACCGCGCGACTGACGGGGATCTTGGCGGAGGCCAAGGCCCGGCTCCTGGAAATTGATCAGGTGGTGGTTCGGGATCAGTTGATCCTCTGCTTCAACGTGGAACTCTCGGAGAGCCGTGACGTGCTCAAGGAGTTGCTCTTCGCCGGCAAGGAGCTGGGCATCGACGTCGACTTTCGTCTGGTGGAGCAGGGAAAGGCGAAGGCGATGCCGAGCGCCTCGCGGTATGTGGTCACGGCAATTGGTCAGACGTTGGGCAGTGAGGAGCTGCACAAGCTGTCATCGGTCCTCGCTGCCCACAGCGCCAACATTGAGCGCATCTCCCGGCTTGCGGAGGGTGACGTTCGCTCGTTGGAGATCAACCTCACGCTCCCGGCGGAGGCCGACCCGGATCCGCTCAAGAACGCGTTGCTTCAGCTGGCGATGCAGTCGACGTTCGACGTCGCGCTGCAGCGCGAAAACCTCTACCGCCGCAGCAAGCGGTTGGTGGTAATGGACATGGACTCGACGTTGATCCGCATCGAAGTGATCGACGAGCTGGCCCGCGCGCACGGCGTGGTCGACAAGGTCTCGGTGATCACCGAACGCGCGATGCAGGGCGAGATGGACTACGACGAGTCGCTCCGTCAGCGTGTGGAGCTGCTCAAGGGACTTGATGTCGCGGTGTTGCGAAAGATCGCCGCGGAGCTTCCACTCACGGAAGGCGCGGAGAAGTTGATCTCGGTGCTGAAGCGCCTGGGTTATCGGACCGCGGTGATCAGCGGAGGCTTCAGTGTCGCGGCGGAAGCGCTCAAGGCACGATTGGGGATCGACTACGCGTACTCGAACGTGCTCGAAGTCAAAGACGGCAAGCTCACCGGGCGTGTGACGGGGCCCATCGTCAATGCGAAGCGCAAGGCGGAGCTGCTCGAGCTGGTCGCTCAGGCCGAGGGCGTTCTCCTCGATCAGACGATCGCTGTAGGCGACGGTGCGAACGATCTGCTCATGCTTCAGAAGGCGGGACTCGGTATCGCTTTCCGCGCCAAGCCGAAGCTGCGTGAGGCCGCGGATACTTCGCTCTCACGCTCTGGACTCGACGCGATCCTCTACCTGCTCGGCATCAGCAGCCGCGAGCTGTCCGAGATCGAAGCCTGAGGGACCGCTCACTCAGGTCAGCGCTCTGGGTCGAGTCAGACTTCGTTGCGCTTGAGCTTCACGGCAAGACGGCGCAGGTCTTCGTTCACCTTCACGAAGTTGGTGCTGCCTTTCTCGCTGTTGAGCTGCTTCTCCATCCCGGGCAGCGAGGCCTGAGCGCGCTTCTTCGCGTCGGCGCTGTCCTGGGTGAGCCAGTCGATGCCCTGAATGATCGCCTGACGCCCGTCGAGGTCGCGCTCTCCCAACCGCTTGGTCAGCTCGTCCGCCATCTCCGGCTTTCCGGAACGACCCACTTCATACGCGGCACGCGCGCGTACGCCGGCGTCCTTGTCATCCAGCGCCTTCGCCCAGCACGCGCTCTCCTGCTTGCAACCTCTCGCCGCTTCGAGCTGCGCGTTGTGGGACTGAATGACCGCCACGTGCTTCTTCACGAGCTCGTCCGGCGTACTGCAGCCAGCGTAGTCCTGGTGGTCCTTGCACTCTTTCTGCGTGAGCGCTTCCTCGTCCTTCACCAGCTTCTCGAGGACGGGCTGCTCGCGCTCGTCGCCTAACATCGCGATCCCAGCGATCGCCGGTTCGCGAGCGTCCCAGCTGCCTTGGCCCGCCGCCTTCTGCAGCGCGGGAATCGCATCGCGGCTCCCAATCCGAGTTAGCGCCCGGATGTACTCGGCACGCGCGGAAGCCTCTTCCTCATCCAGCATTCCCGACAGAGGCTTCGCGGCGTCCTTCGATCGCAGCCGCCCGAGCGCATCCGCGGCGCGGATCCGAACGAAGAGCTTGATGTCGAGGAACTCGTGGTTGAACGCGAGCTTGCTGATCAACGCCTTCTCCGCGCGCGTGTCCTGGAGATCGCCCATCACCTGCGCGGCCTTGGCATAGACGGCAGGCTCAATCACGTTCTGCTCTTTCGCCCAGGCGAGCGTCTTCTTGTCCTCACCGGTGAGGATGGGCAGCAGCGCGTCGCCCGCGGGTTTTCCAATCTGGTACAGCGCGAACGAGCTCTCTATGTAAAAGGAAACGCCGCGGCGCTCCTTGAACATCATCTGAACCAGCGCCGGCACCGCCTTCGGATCCGCGATCTCTCCCAGCGCTTGGATCGCCTTCTTGCTGATGAACGGCTCGCCGGCTTCATCGGTCGCCAGCTCCAGCAAGGGATCCACGGCGTTCTTCGCCTTCGCGGCACCCAGCGCGTTGATCGCTTCGATCTTGGTGTAGTTGTCGCGCGACTTGAGCAGGCGCAGCAGGGTGGGCGTGGCCTTGGGATCACCAATCGCGCCCAGCGCGGCGGCGATCTCTTTGTTCATCCCATTGCCGGCAGAGTCGGTCGCGCCGAAGTCCACGGCCGCCACCAGCGGATCCACGGAGGAGGGATCTTTCATCTCACCCAGCAGTCGCGCGACCGACTTCTTCACATCCGCGCGCTTCTCTTGCGCGAGCGCGTCGTGAAGCATGGGAAGCATGGTCGGCTTGAGCTGTCCGGACTCGCGGAGCTGCTCCAGTGTCCGCTCTTTGTCCTTCTGCTTCTTCGAGCTCTTGAGCGCCTTGTCCCAATATTCAGGCTTGCTGGGATCTTCCTTACAGCCGGGAACAAGAAGGAGTACCGCGGCGAGGCACGAGGTGGCCAACAAGCGCGACATGGTTTCCCCTGGGTGAAAGGTGCCCAGCTCTTACACCCGCGGACGACCTCTGGAAAGCGAGTCGTCGATTGATTGCTCTGACACACAAGGCCATGGGCTAACCTACGCGCACCATGCGCAAGGTGACCCGCACGACCTTCGTGGTCGACCGCCCGTTTCAGCTCAAGTACACCGCGTTGCTGGCGGCGACCGGCGTCGTCGTCTCTCTGCTCTTCGGGACGATGGTCTATCTGGTCCACGCCGACGCCAATGACTCGCTTCCACAGGTGGCTCGGCAGAATGAGTCCGTCCAGCTGGCGCTGCGCGAGAGTGAGCGGACGCTGGTCTGGTTGATCTGCGGCGCGACCGTGATGATGGGAGGCGCGCTGACGTTGCTGGGCATTCTGATCACCCACCGCGTCGCCGGTCCGCTCTACGTGATGGGCATGTACATGACCCAGCTCACGCAGGGGAAGTACCCCATCGTTCGGCCGCTGCGAAAACATGACGAGCTGAAGGTTTTCTTCGAGCGTTTCCAGAAGGCGCTGGAGCAGATGCGCCAGAGGGAGATTGAAGAAGCGAACCGGCTGGATGAGGTGATCCAGCAGCTCAACGGGGCGGGCGGCGTGGAGGCGCTGAAGTTGCTCCGCGATAAAAAACGCGCGGCCACTGCTCCTCCAACTGCTGCCGTCCCCGCTCCAGCACCGGGCGCGCAGGCCTCGTAGCGCTCCGGCGCGGGTCTCCTGTCCGGCACTTCGGGGGCGGCAGTTGTATGCGCCGCTGGCCTTCGCTAAGCGGCTTCGCATGGGTCGACCTCGCATCGTCTTCATGGGCACGCCGCAGTTCGCGGTCCCCTCGCTGTTGGCGTGTTTAGACGTCGGCGACGTGGTGGCGGTGGTCACTCAACCGGACAAGCCGAAGGGTCGCGGACAACAACTCGCCGCGCCGCCTGTGAAAGAGGCAGCGCTGGAGCGTGGGCTCACGGTGCTCCAGCCGCCCAAATTGCGCACGCCCCCGTTCTCAGAGGATCTCAAGGCCTACGCGCCAGACGTGTGCGTGGTCACCGCTTACGGAAAGCTTCTCCCCAAGGAGCTTCTCGGGACGCCCAAGCATGGCTGCGTGAACGTGCACGCGTCGCTGCTTCCGCGCTTTCGCGGCGCTGCCCCCATTCAGTGGGCGATCGCCGAGGGGGACGCACAGACGGGCGTCTGTCTGATGGTGATGGATGAAGGGCTCGACACCGGTCCGGTCCTCGCTCGGCGCACTCTGCCAATCGCCTCGGACGACACGTCCGCATCGCTGCACGACAAGCTCTCTGCTCTGGGCGGCGAGCTGATCCGCGCCGATCTTCCGCGCTTCCTCTCCGGCGCGCTCGCCCCCGTGGCGCAGTCCTCCGAAGGCATGGTCCACGCGCGGCTCATCGTGAGAGAGGACGGCGAGTTCGACTTTCAGAAGCCCGCGATCGTCCTCGAGCGTCGCCTGCGCGCGTTCACGCCTTGGCCCGGGGCCTTCACCCACTTGGAAGGCGCGCTGCTCAAGGTGCCCAAGGTGGCGCTGGGAAAAGGGAAGGGGACGCCGGGCGAGGTGCTCTCCGCCAACGCGCAGGGCCTGGAGGTCGCTTGCGGCGAGGGCTCCCTGGTCCTTC
>JBQTKE010000531.1:0-10371 GCA_052386435.1 Myxococcaceae bacterium | reverse complement strand
TTTATCTCATTATTGGCCCCCCAACCGGGCCCGGGGGGGGGGGTTTGCGTCGGGCCCCCCCCCCCGCCGCTGTGAGAAAGACAGACGAAAACTTAGACCGCGTTTAGTCCGCAGCAGTGCCCTTCGTGTAGAAGCCGTCGAGCACGGACTGGTATTTTTTTTCAACAGCCTTGCGCTTCAGCTTCATGCTCGGCGTCAGGTCCCCCGACTCTAGGGTCAGATCCGCGGGGAGGACCGAGAACAATTTGATCGTCTCATGACGCGCAAGACCGGAATTGGCCTGGTTCACCGCTTGTCCGATCAGCTCTTTGACCGTCGGATGTGCCGCCAACTGCGCGTAGCTGAGAGCTCCGAGTCCATTGTCCTTCGCCCACTTCTTGATGGTCTCGTCATCCAGCGCCACCAACGCAGTGCAGAAGCTGCGGTTGTTCCCGTGCACCAGGACCTGGCTGATCTGGGGGCAGATCAGCTTCAGCTTCGCCTCCAGCATCTGAGGCGCGATGTATTTTC
The DNA here is from genome assembly GCA_052386435.1 of Myxococcaceae bacterium. Classification (GTDB taxonomy): domain Bacteria; phylum Myxococcota; class Myxococcia; order Myxococcales; family Myxococcaceae; genus JBQTKE01. The sequence goes on along the minus strand of JBQTKE010000531.1, from coordinate 9,861 downwards.
CGGTGGAAGTTTTGATCAGGTCCTTCTTGCGATCGGTGATTTTCAGGAAGCCGTCTTGGTACGTGCCGATGTCGCCGGTGTGGAGCCAACCGTCTTTATCCAGCGTCTCAGACGTCTCGTTTGGCAGATTGTGATAGCCGCGCATCACGCCACGGCCGCGGATCAGAATCTCTCCGTCCTCCGGCGCGATCTTCACCTCGGTGCCCGGGAGCGGCGGTCCCACGGTGCCGAAGCGGTACTGGTGCGGCAGGTTAACGAAGCTGGCGGCGCTGGTCTCGGTGAGACCGTAGCCTTCCAGCACCAACAGCCCCGCGGCGTGAAAGAACTCCGCCAGCTCCGGTGAGAGCGGCGCGCTGCCTGAGATGAAGTAGCGCAGGTTCCCGCCGAACCGGCCGCGGATCTTGGAGAACACCAATTTGTCTGCGATTGCGTTTTTCAGAGCGAGCCCCGGCGAGAGCGACTTGCCTTGCTGCTTCGCCGAGGAGGCCTGCTTGCCGACCTTGAAGGCCCACTGGAAGATCTTCCACTTGGCGCCACCAGCGTCTCGGGTCATCCCCACGATGCGCGCGTGGACCTTCTCGAAGATGCGCGGCACCGCCCCCACGAAGGTCGGCCTAATCACCGCCAGGTTCTCGACCATCTTGTCGGCGCGGCCATCGACCGCCGATTTGAAGCCGACGCGCAGCTGCGCGACCTGGAGCACCTTGCCCAGCGAGTGCGCCAAAGGCAGCCACAAATACTGCACGTCATGCGGCCGCAGGATGTTGAGCCCGTCAATGCCTTCGGCCTCGTAGACCCAGCAGTCGTGGGTGAGCTCCACGCCTTTGGGCTTACCGGTCGTCCCGGACGTGTAGATGAGCGTCGCCAGCATGTCCTTGGTGACGGAGCGGCCGATCTTCTCGAACGGATCTTCCTTCCCAGCGGTCAGCGGACCGAAGTGGGCACGCCCCTTCTCTTCCAGTTGCGCCAACGTCAGCACCCAGCCATCAGAAGACGCCTTGCCGTCGAAGGTGATGACGTTGCGGACGTCGCGAAGCTGGGCGCGCTTGGCGGTGAGCTTCGCCACTTGCGCGTCGTCCTCCACGAACACGAAGACGCTGTTCGAGTCGTTGATGATGTACGCGCACTCGTCCGGCGTGCTCGACGGATAAATCGTCGTCGTGGCGCCGCCTCCTCCCAGGACCGCCAGGTCCGCGGCGATCCAGTCGAAGCGGGTGTTGGAGAGGATGGAGACGCGTTCTTCGGGTTTGAGGCCCAAAGCCACCAACCCTCCCGCGAGGGCGCGCACTTGGTCGTGCACGTCCTTCCAGGTGAGGCTCTTCCAGCCGGTTCCATGAGGATAGAGATACGCCTCGGCGGAAGGGGTTTGAGCAACGCGATCGAGAAAGAGGGCGGAAACGCTGGAGGGCATTCCGGCGACATTAGCTCACTGCACGTTGAGCGGAAGCCCAGCGCTGATGCGCAGCGACACGTGGGAAGTGGCGAGCTCCGTACGCGCTTGGATCTGGCTGACTTCGGCGTTGAAGAGATCCCGCTCGGCCGTGATCACGTCGAGCTGAGTGGCAGCGCCGACCGCGTAACGGTCCCGCGACACCTGCGCGGCACGCTGCGCGGATTGCACCTGCGCCTGAGCCGCGGTCACCTTCTCCACCGCTGCTCGCAGCCGCTGGAACTCCTGGTGCACTTGGTCACGTGAGGCCAGCTTCTGCCGTTCCAATGCCAGACGCGCCACGCCCGCCGAGGCGCTCTGCGCTCCGATTCCAAAGAGCGTCGGACCGTCCAGGCGCCACACGAAGCCCACGCCTGCCGTGTACGAGTTGGCTCTGCCAATGAAACCAGTGGCGTTGGTCAAGCGTTCGGTGAAGTTGGCGGTGAACGACGGAATGAGCTGAGTGCCGGACGCGGTGGCGACCCGCCCCGCCGCGAGGGCTTCGCTCTCCGCCGCGCGTACTGCGGGGACGTTCTGGGACTTGTCCTCAAGAGTCTCGAGCGAGCCATCCAGACGAAGGTCGTCCTGCGGCAGGGACGCCTTGTCGGCGAGGGTCACGCCGGTGAGGGTACGCAAGGACCGATGGGTGTTGGCGATGGCGGACTCAGTGTCGGCGAGAATCTGCTTGTTGCGCTGGACCTCGGCGCGGGAGCGCAGCACCTCCAGCTCCGTGGCCGCCCCGGCCTTGAGACGGATCTCTTGAAGGTTCGCTTGGGCCTGCGCGACGGACAGCGAACGCTTCGCCGACTCGCGAAACGCCTGCGACGCCGCCAAGCCGTAGTAGGTCAACGCGACCTGGCGGTGCACGTTGTCTCGCATCAGCTCCATGCGGTGCTCCGCCGCGTGGTCCAACGCGGCGAGCGCGGCGGTGCGGAACCAGCGGCTGACGTCGATGAGCGGCATGTCCACGCGAACGACGCCGTCGAACTGGTCCTTGGGCGTGATGGTCAGCTTCACCACCGGGTTGGTGGGATCGCCGGTCGGAAGGTTCACCACCGCCGGGTACTCGTTGTTGGTCCAGCCGCCCTGCACCGTGACGCCCGGGAGCAGGCCTGACCACGCCTGACCAAACTCGTTGGCCGCCTTGCGACGCTGCTCCTGGCTGATCTGCCAGTCCACGTTGTTCTTGTCCGCCTGGTCCAAGAGCTCCTTGAGCGTGGTGGCGTGCGCGGCCGCGCCGAGAGTCAAGGCCGCTAGAAGGACCATCCGTTTCACTTGCTCACCTCATGGACAACAGGCTCAACCGCGTAGAGCTCCGTCTGCGGCTCCGGACGCCGCTTGTTGCGGCGGCGCTTGCGGGCGATCCACTGCGAGACGTCATCGAACATGGAGTACGCCACCGGCACCGCGAGCAACGTCAGCACCAGCGACAGCACCTGGCCACCCACGACGACGCCGGCGGTGGCGCGGTTGTAACCGGAGCCGACGCCCTGGGCCGTGACCAGCGGAATCATGCCGGCCACGAAGGCGAAGGTGGTCATCAGGATGGGGCGCAAGCGGTCTTTGTTGGCCTGGAGAATCGCCTTGAGCCGCATCTCCTTCTCCAGCTCGCGGCGCAACACGTCTACTTTGCCCTTCGACTTGGCGAAGGCCTGGTCGATCTGTCTCTGCGAGAGAAGGCTTCCCAGCTGATGCTCGACCGGGGAGTGAAGATCCGGGGACGGCAGCCGCCAGTTCACGCGCGACATCGCGGTGCGGAACAGCGGATCCCATTCGACGCGCAGTTGGTTGCTGTGATCAATCTGCAGAATCGCGTTCTTCTTGACGACGCCGAAGAGCACGAAGATGCCGAGGAAGCTGTAGAGGTCCAGCGCCTGTCTGAAGATGATGATCGAAGCGATGGCGAAGGGCAGCGTCAGCGGCAGTGAGATCAAGATCGTGATGGGGTGCAGCCACGATTCGAACTGCGCGGCGAGGATCAAGTACATGAACACGAACGACGCGAGCAGACCGAAGATGAAAGACAGCCCGGTCTCCTTCATCAGCTTGGTCTGTCCCTGCGGCTTGATCGAGAAGCCCTTGGGAAGGTTCTCGTCGCGAATCGCCTGCATCAGTGCGTCCGACACTGCGCTCTCGTCCGCGCCAGGCTTGCTGTTCGCCATGAAGACGACCTGACGTTCGCGCTGGAAGCGGTTGATGCTGCTGGGGCTGGAGGACGAGGTGAGCTTCACTACGTCTGCCAGAGACACCTGGCCCAGCTTGCGCGAGGGCACGGTGAGCAGCTGCAGCTTGTCCTCGCTGGTGCGGTACTCCTCCGTCGCACGCAGACGGATGTCGTACTGTTCGCCACCCTCCGCGTAAGTAGAGACCTTCTGACCGGCGACCAGGAACTGCAGCGCCTGCGCGACGTCAGACACCTGCACGCCCAGGTCCGCGGCGCGATCGCGATCGACGTAGACCGACAGCTCCGGCTTGCCGGAGATGAGCGTGGAGTCCACGTCCACCGCGCCGTCGATCTGCTTGATGCGCTCCAAGATGTGATCATTCGCCGCGGTGAGCAACGTCAGGTCTGGACCGGCGAGGCCCACCTGAATGCGCTGGGTGGCCTGGCCGCCGCCGAACTCGTTCACGTCAGCGACGTTGACGCGCAGGTCCTTGTCCAGGGTCGGCAGGATCTTCTGCCGAACCATGTCTTTGAACTGGTCCTGCGTGATGGAGCGCTCTTCCGGCGGAACCATCTTCACGTACACGCGGGCCTGGTTCGGCGTCTTGCCTGGGTCGTCACCGACCGTCACCAGCGTCGCAGTGACCTCGGGGAACGAGCGCATCAACCGCGCGACCCGCTGACCGACCAGCTCGGTGGCAGCCACGCTGCGGCCTTCCGGCAAGCGGATGATGACTTCGAACTGCGCGCGGTCGTCAACAGGGAGGAAGCCCTTGCGTGCGGCCATGGCCAGAGGACCCGTGGAGAGCAGCGCAAGGACGGACGCGAGCACGATGATCCAACGATGCCGCATGGAGAACTCGAGCAGGTGCCCATAGCCGCGCTCCGCGGGCCGATAGCCCACGTCGACCAGCTTCTCCAGGAACGTCTTTCGGTGTTCGCCCGCTTCCTTCGCTTTGAGCCAACGCGCCGCGAGCATGGGAGTCAGGGTGAACGACACGAACAGCGACACGGCGATGGACATGCTCATCGTCACGCCGAAGCTGGCGAGGAAGCGGCCAGGGATGCCCGCGACGAAGGCGATGGGGAGGAACACGGCGATGAGAGAGAGCGTGGTCGCCAGCACCGCGAGACCGATCTCGCGCGTGCCGGCGATGGCCGCTTCTTCGGGCGTCATCCCCTTCTCTTCGATCTGCTTGAAGATGTTCTCCAAGACGACGATCGCGTCGTCGATCACGATGCCCACCGCGAGTGCCAAGGCGAGCAACGTGATGCTGTTGAGCGTGTAGCCCGCCAGCTTCATCAGCGCGAACGTACCGATGATCGATGTGGGGATCGCCAATGCGGCGATGATCGTCGAACGCACGTTGCCCAAGAACACCAACACGATGATCGCGGCGAAGAGCGCGCCGAGCAGAAGGTGCTCGGTCACCGCGTCCGTCCCGGTGCGAATCACCGCGGAGCCGTCGCGCTGGATGGCGATGTTGTAGCCGGGCGGGAGCTCCGTCTGGATCTCCGCCAACCGCTCGCGCACTTCGTCGACAACAGCCACGGTGTTGGTGCCGGACTGCTTGCGTAGAGCGAGGATGACCGTGCGATCCTCGTTCCACATCGCGGACGTCTCGACGTCTTGCACGCCGTCTTCCACGTTGGCGATCTCAGACAGGCGAATCGCACGGCCCGCTTGCTCGCGAACGATGACGTTCCTCAGCGCCTGAATGGACTCAACCCGTCCAATCACGCGCAGGGTGAGGAAGTCGCGGCTGTTCTCCACGCGGCCGCCTGGGAGGGTGATGTTCTGCGAGCCAATGGCCGCGGCCACTTCGCCGGGCGTGATCCCCAACGAGCGCAGCTTCACCGGGTCCACCGCCACGTTCACCTGACGCTTGCGACCACCAATGATGATCACCTGACCGACGCCGCTCACGGATTCAAGACGGCGGCGCACCACGCGATCGGCCAGGTCTGTCACTTCCTTCACGTCAGGCTGCTTGCGCAGACCAGCCTCGCCCTCGTTGCCCGGGCTGGCGGCGTTGAGCGCAATGAAGAGAATGGGCTGCGCGTCCGGGTCGAACTTCTGCACGGTGGGCGGATCAATGCCCTTGGGCAGCTCTGGCATCACCGCGCTGACCTTCTGCTGTACTTCCTGCGCGGCGACGTCGACGTTCTTCTCCAGCTTGAACTGGATCAGCACCTGCGACACACCCTCTGACGACACCGAGCGGAGCTCTTCGATGCCGCTGATGGTGTTGACCGCGCCTTCGATTTTGTCGGTCACCTCGCGCTCGATGTCTTCCGGAGAAGAACCGGGCTGCACGGTGAAGACGACGATCATGGGGAAGTCGATCTTGGGGAACTGATCGACGCCCAGCTGGGTGTAGAACACCCCGCCGACAACCAGAATCACGATCGAGAGGACCGTCGCGAAGACCGGCCGTTTGACGCACAACTCAGCTAACCATTGCATGGGTGTTCCTCGGCGTCCTCGAACGTCACGTCACTGAATGGCGCTGCCGTCCCGCAGACCAGCGGGCGGCTCCACAATCACCTTCTCACCGCGCTCCAGAGGTTCGAGCACCGCGACCCGGCCTTCCTTCTCCACACCGGTGCGTACTACCAACTCGTGCGCGGCGCCGTCCTTGGCGACGTAGAGCCGGCGCGTGGTGCCGTCGACCTTGATCGCGTTGCGCGGCACCGTCGGTTGTTCTTCTTCACCGGTAAGCAGCAACACCGTGGCGAACATGCCGGGGCGGAGCGCGAAGGTCTTGTTGGGCGCGAATGCTTCAATGATCAGATCGCGCGTGGTGGGGCGGAGGCTGGGGCTCACGAAGCGAACCACCGCGGGGAAGTCCTTGTCCGGGAACGAGGAGACGCGCACGTTGAGCGTCTGCCCCTCGCGGACTTGGCTGACCGCCACTTCGGGGACGGAGATGCTCACCCGCACCGGATCCACCGAGAACACGCTGGCCACGCGCGAGGCCGGGTTCACGTACTCGCCCACGTTCACGTAGCGCTCGCCAATAATCCCGTCGATGGGTGCGCGGATAATCGTGTCGCCCGCCAGCTTACCGGCGAGGCCCGCCTGGGCGCGCGCGGCGTTGGCGCTGTAGAGCTGCGCGGTGCATTGGGTCTTCTGCCGCTCGTATTCAGACTTCGCCAGGGCCCCCTGCGCGAAGAGGGTGTCCGCGCGCGCGCAGTCCTGCTTCGCCTGATCCACCTGAGTGTCAGCGGCCTGAGACTGCGCCGAAGCCGCAGCGGACTGGTACTGGGCCGCCTTGGAGTCGACCCGAGCGAGGATGGTCCCCGCCTTCACCTGTTGACCGCGCTCGACATACGTCGCCGCCACGCGACCAGAGACGTTGGCGGCCACTTCTGACTGACGGTCCGCCAACACGCTTCCAGTGAGGGTGAGGTACTTGGGCATCTTCTGGTGCTCCACCGCACCCAACTCCACCTTCACCGGCGGAAGCGGAGCAGCCTTCGCTTCGGCCTTCGCCTCCGCGGATTCCGGCTTCTTGCAGGCAACCAACAACATCAGCGCCGCGAAAGTGAGTGTTCGTTTCATAATGCGATTGCCTCTGTTCAAGGAACGGATGCGGGGGCCAGGGTCCGAGCGAAGAGACGCGCCAGCTCCGCCACGTACTGACGTTGCGCGGAACCCGGGCTGTTCTTTTGTGTCAGGTGCGTAAAGAAGGCGCGGGTCTGCAGGGCGCCAATCACTGCGAAGGCGGCGGTGTCGACTTCATCCGCGGTGACCAGGCCCTGCTTTTTCGCCTGCCGGAGCCAGCGCTGCATGACCTTGATGCCGCGCTCCGGTCCGCCTTCAGCCTTGGGGAAGACCTCGCCCATGGGGATCCCGCTTTCGCGCAGCGCGACCAGGCAGGGCACGTTGGCGCTCATGAAGTCCATCAGCCGGGTGAAGATGTCCAGGAGCTGCTCCTCGAGCGGTGCATCGGTGGGGCCCTTGAGCACGTGGGCAATCCATTCGGGATTGGGAGAAGGCTTGAGCGCGGCCAGCATCAGCGCCTGGCGGCTGCCGAACCGCTTGAGCAGCGCCGGTCCGCTGACGTTGAGCTCTCCGGCGACCACATCCAGCGAGACCGCCGGGCCGTGCGCCAGCACCGCCTCGCGCATCGAAGCGAGGATCTGCTCATCGGTGATCTGACGGGGACGCGCCATGGTGGGTTAGTTAGTAACCAATCACTAACCAACACGCAACCGGTGGAAATAGACCCCCGGTGGCGAAGCTTGACCCTCCGCGGAGTTGGCCTTTTGTGAAGAAGTATTGAGCGCTCAGCCGAACTGAAACGCTGACAACTTCACGCCCATAAAGTTGCCGCTGTAGGGGCGAGTCGCCCGATCCAGGCCTGCAGCACCCGCTACAACCATGAGCGGCAGGAGATGCTCTTCACGCGGATGCGCCAGCCGGGCCGCGGGCGCCTCCGCCCACTTCACCAGACGTTGATCGCGTTCGAGAGGTCCTAGATCCACGGTCTCCTTGAGCCAGTTGTCGAAGGCTTCCGACACGCCGAAGGCGCGCGGATCTCCGAAGGCGCGCAGGTTGTGGAAGGTCATCCCACTGCCGATGATGAGCACGCCTTCTTCACGCAGCGGTGCGAGCGCGCGGCCCATGGCCAGATGCTCACTGGGGTTGAGCCCCTTCTTCAGGGAGAGCTGCACGGTTGGAAGGTTCGCCTCTGGGAAGGTCACTTTGAGCGGTACGAACGTCCCGTGATCAAAGCCTCTCTTCGCGTTGGTGGCCGTGGGGACGCCCGCATCGTTGAGCAGTGACTGCACCCGCTGCGCGAGCGCCGGGTCTCCGGGCGCGGGCCAGGTCAGTTGGTAGGACTCCGGAGGGAAGCCGGAGTAGTCAAAGAGCAGCGGCGGGTGTTCGCCAGTCATCAGCGTGGGGACCGACTCCTCCCAGTGGGCGGAGATCACCAGCAGCGCCTTGGGCCGGGCAATGTTCGCCACCGACCGCAAGTACGCCGTCAGCGTTTCAACATCCGTTCTGTTCAATCCCATCTCGACGAAGGGCCAAGGGCCGCCGCCGTGAGGAAGAAAGACCACGGGCAATCGCGTGTTCTCGCGCATAGGCACCATTATGTTGCCGCCATGAATTCTTCGCAGATTGAGACGCTGATCGTCCCGCGAACCCGTGACTTAGGAGACGGCTTCACCGTCCGCAGAGCGCTCCCCGCGGCACAGCGGCAGATGGTGGGCCCGTTCATCTTCTTCGATCAGATGGGGCCGACCGTGTTCGGCAATGGGCGCGGGCTGGATGTCCGGCCACATCCGCACATTGGGCTCGCCACCGTCACCTATCTGTTCTCCGGCGCGATCCTTCATCGCGACAGCGTGGGGAGCGTGCAGCGCATTGAGCCCGGCGCGGTGAACTGGATGACCGCCGGTCGCGGCATCGTTCACTCGGAACGTTCTCCCAGCGCTGAGCGAAGCGGAGAGAAACCGCTGTCTGGCATTCAGATCTGGGTGGCGCTTCCCAAGAAGCATGAAGAGGTGGAGCCGTCGTTTCACCACTTCGCGGCGTCGTCATTGCCGGAACAGGATAAGGGTGGCGTGAAGCTGCGGTTGATCGCGGGAGCTCTCTTTGGCCTCCGCTCTCCGGTGCCTACGCTGTCAGAGATGTTTTACGCGGACGTGGTGCTCCAAGAAGGCGCGGTGTTGGAGTTCCCCGCTCAGCACGACGAGCGCGCGGCCTACGTCACCGAGGGAACGGTGGAGGTCGGAGAGGCCACGCTCGGCGCTGGGAACATGCCCATCTTTCCGCGCACCGGCGAAGTGTTGATCCGCGCGCGCGCGCCGAGCCGGCTGTTGGTGTTTGGTGGCGAGCCGATGGACGGACCGCGCCACATCGTCTGGAACTTCGTCTCCAGCTCGGGCAAACGGATTGCGGATGCGAAGGAGCAGTGGAAGGCGCAGCAGTTTCCGCCCGTGCCGGAGGAGACGGAGTTCATTCCGCTACCGGACTCACTGCCCGCTCCTACCGACTATCCTTAAGATGCCTAAACATTGTTCCCTTAGCACGGCGAGTCATCAGGACTCCGCCACGCCTGCCACTCCATGGCGTTGTGGCGAAAGAGCACCTGGGGTTCCCACGGGTGACGCTCCATTTCGCCTGCGCTGAGCAGGGGTGGTATGGCCTTGGCCTCCATGGCGGCGACTGGGAGAGCGAGAACGCGTGAGTTGGGCCGAAGCAGCCTGGTGCGGGTGTTCGAGTACCAATGCACCGCGCAGAAGGGCGAGCCTT
>JBQTKE010000530.1:0-1893 GCA_052386435.1 Myxococcaceae bacterium | reverse complement strand
GGCCCCGCTTACGAGGACAAGATCGCCCGCCGCGGAATCCGCATGCGGGACCTGTTGCGCAAGGACCGTCTCCGGAGGCGCGTGGAGGAGCGGCTGGCGGCGGTGCTCGAAGAGCTGCATTCCCTGGCCGGACCGGCGCAGCTGGAAGTGCCGAAGCTGGAGGCCGAGCAGATCGTCACCGAGTGCAGCGGCCTTGCCGAACGGCTCCGCCCGCATGTCACCGACACCTCGCTCTATCTCGCAAGCCAGATCGACAAGGGGGCGCGCATCCTCTTCGAAGGAGCGCAGGGCACGCTGCTCGACGTCGACCACGGGACCTATCCCTTCGTGACCAGCTCCAACTGCGTCGCGGGCAACGCGTCCGTGGGCAGCGGCATTGGCCCGACCGCCATCGACAAGGTGGTGGGCATCAGCAAGGCCTACACCACGCGCGTGGGCGGCGGCCCTTTTCCCACGGAGCTCAACGACGAGCTGGGGGAGAAGCTGCGCAAGGTGGGCGACGAGTTCGGCGCGACCACGGGTCGGCCGCGGCGCTGCGGCTGGCTGGACGGGGTCGTCCTGCGCTACGCAGTGCGGGTGAACGGCCTCTCCGGGCTGGCGCTGACCAAGATGGACGTGCTCTCCGGGTTCAAAAGCGTGCAGATCTGCACAGGCTATGAGCTGGATGGGCGGAAGGTCCAAGACCTGCCGGGTGACTTCGAAGACCTGGCCCGCGTGAAGCCCATCTACGAGACGATGCCGGGCTGGGACGAGTCTCTGGCCGGGGCGCGGGTGGTGGAGGATCTCCCTGCGAACGCGCGTCGCTATGTCCAGCGGGTGGAGAAGCTGTGCGGCGTGCCGGTGGTGTGCATCTCAGTGGGCTCCGACCGGGGCGAGACCATTCTTCTGGACAATCCATTCCGCGTTTGACGGGCGGCCCCCGCCGCACTGGAATGTGAGCCTTCCTCCGCGCTTCTTCTCCCATGAGACAGGTAACCCATGTCCGAGCATCGCCACGCCGTGATTCTGGACGCTGTCCGTCCGGCCGGGGCTCACGGTGATCGACCGTCGAACGTAAAGGGAGGACCGATGTTCGGAGTCGTTCTCACCGTCCTGTTGGCCACGGCACCTTCGCCCAAGGCCAAAGCCGCTTTCGAACGCGGGGAAGAATCGCTTCGGTCCAACCGCTTCCGCGAAGCGGAGGCTTCCTACCGCGAGGCGCTGGTGGCAACGCCGGAGTACGCCGCCGCTCTCCACGGGTTGGGCAGCGCGCTCTTCAAGCAGGGCAAGCGGGATGAAGCGATCTCGGCATTCAAAGATGCAGTGCGCATCGATCCCAATCTCGCCCTGGCTCACTTCAACCTCGGTTACGCCGCGCGCAAGAACAACGACTTCGCCACCGCGGCGGAGGCGTACGCGAAGTACACCGCTCTCAACCCAAGCGACGCGGATGGCTTCTACGGGTTGGCGGAGAGCTGCCGGCAGAGTGGAGAGAAGCAGAAGGCACTGGCTGCGTACGATCAGTTCATTGCCAAGGAGACGCGGCCTTCCGAGCAGAAGTGGATCGACAAGGCGAAGGAGTCCGTCGCTGCGCTGAAGAACGATCCTGCTGCGTCCGGTGCGAAGTCTGGCGAAGCGGGTGGAACCAAGTCGGGCGAGGTCGCGGCAGTCGGTGGAGCGAAGTCAGGCGGCACTGACGCTGGTACGAAGTCAGGTGACGTGGCTGCTGCAGGAAACGTGAGGTCAGGCGGAGGTGACGCGGCCGGAGGCAGGAAGTCGGGCGAGGCGAGCGCCCCCGGCAGCGCGGCGGTGCCGAGAGCCGCGCTCGCAGCACGTCGGATCGCTGACGGTGATCGCCAGATGAACGAGAAGAAGTACCGCGAGGCCTCCTTCTCCTATCAGGACGCCGTGAAC
>JBQTKE010000529.1:0-2082 GCA_052386435.1 Myxococcaceae bacterium | reverse complement strand
GCCCAGCTACCAGGGGGCGGACAACGAAGGGGCGCGTGCGGTTTATCAGCAGGCATTGCCCGGCTACACGGTGGTGCTGATCAACAGCGACGCGTCTATCACCTCCGGCGGTTCCATCCACTGCGTGACCCAGCAGGTGCCTGCGAGCAGTGTGGTGATGCCGCCGCCGCCGCCGCCTCCTCCGCCTCCTTCCCTCCCCAACGAGGAGGCCGCCGCGGATGTCCCCCTGGCTATCCCTGACGCGAACACCACCGGCGTGACCAGCAGCTTGAACTTTGCGAGCGCCGTGACGGTGGCGCAGGCCTTGGTCAGCGTGGAGATTACGCATTCATATATTGGCGATCTCCAGGTCGTGCTGACGTGCCCAGGCGGCAACAGCGTGACCCTGCATGATCACCAGGGCGGCGGAGCGGACAACCTGAGCGCGACCTATCCGGTCACCGCGTGCGACGGACAGAGCGCACAGGGTGTCTGGAAGTTGAAGGTCGTCGACACCGTCCGCCAGGACATGGGCACGTTAACTGGCTGGAAGGTCCGAATCGGAAACTAAAGACGGCTGCACCACGACTCGCGCTGTTCTCTCGAGATGGGGTAGCAAGCTGCGCTGATCCGCACCGCACGGTAGAGCCAGACTGAGCGAGACACGCGAAACTCACTCGCCCACCCTTGAGCGCTTCTCCAGAGTTCATCCCTCAATCCCACCAGACAGCGACCCAGCTCGCTACCCCGCTACGGTGACGAGGGCTCAAAGGTTCGGCGACCGTCGGCTGACTCCGGTCAGCTAAGGTGCCGCGCGCATGCACGACGCCCTGAGTTTTGAAGAAGCTGCCGCCGGTCTCCCCGCGGATCTCCCTGCAAGCCCGTTGTTCAGCGCGGACCTGGCCCCCACGCCCCCGTCGCGGCGAACTTGGACAACGTACAACTTCGCGGCGCTGTGGATCTCCATGGCCCACTGCATTCCTACGTACATGATGGCGGGAGGCTTGGTCGCGGTCGGGATGAACTGGTGGCAGGCGCTGCTGACCATCGCGCTGGGCAACGTGATTGTGCTGGTGCCCATTCTCCTCAACGCGCACCCGGGCACGCGGTACGGCATTCCTTTCCCCGTCTTGGCGCGATCCTCATTCGGCACAGTGGGCGCGAACCTTCCCGCGGTGCTGCGTGCGCTCGTCGCCTGCGGCTGGTTCGGGATTCAGGCGTTCATCGGCGGAGAAGCGGTGAAGACGTTCATCACCGCGCTCTGGCCGGGCTACGCGGAGCTGGGCGGGGACTTCTCGCTGATGGGGCTGTCGCTCTCCAGCGCGCTGACGTTCCTGCTCTTCTGGGGGCTCAACATCTGGATCGTCTTTCGCGGGATGAACGCGGTGCGCGTCTTCGAGAACTGGGCCGCGCCTCTGGTGTTGGTGATGGCGGTGCTGCTGCTCGTCTGGGCGGTGAACCGCGCGGGTGGTTGGGGACCGATGCTGACCCAGCCCTCGCAATTCGACAGCTTCGCGGCGTTCTGGAAGACATTCGTTCCTTCGCTCACGGGGATGATCGGCTTCTGGGCGACGCTCTCTTTGAACATCCCGGACTTCACCCGCTTCGGAAAAGGTCAGCGCGAACAGCTGCTGGGCCAAACGCTGGGCCTTCCCACCACGATGGTCGCGTTCTCCGCGATTGGGGTGATCATCACCAGCGCGTCGATGGCGATCCTGCACGGGGTGGACGCGTCGAAGCTCTGGGATCCGGTGTTTCTCCTCGCGCAGCTCACATCCGCGCAACCGCCTCCCGGTCAGAGCGCGCCGCTCATCGCGTCCACCGGCATTCGCATTCTCGTCGCCATCGTCTCGCTCTTCGGCGTGGGGATCGCCACCTTGTCCGTGAACATCGCCGCGAACGTGGTCAGTCCGGCGAACGACTTCGCGAACCTCGCCCCCAAGAAAATCTCGTTCCGCATGGGCGGGTTGATCACCGGGTTGCTCGGGATCGCGATCATGCCTTGGAAGCTGTTGGGCAGCGCGGAGGCGTACATCTTCGAGTGGCTGATCGGTTATTCGGCACTGCTCGGGCCCATCGCGTGCGTGATGATCGCGGACTACT
>JBQTKE010000528.1:0-1575 GCA_052386435.1 Myxococcaceae bacterium | reverse complement strand
CCAACCAGCGAACGATGATTGCTGCTGTGGTCCCAAGAAGCGGGGTCGGAAACACGTTACCTCTGCTGCTGGGACTGGAGGCGCCAAGCGCTGCACTTCTGGTAGCCCTGCTGAATTCGTTTGCGTTTGACTTCGTGGCGCGGCAGAAAGTGCAGGGACAGCACTTGAACCTCTTCATCCTGGAGCAGATCGCCGTTCCGCCCCCTACGGCCTTCACTGCAGGGATCGGCGCGGGCTCAACCCTGGCCCATTTCGTTCGAGACCGAGTCCTCCGGCTCACGTACAACGCGACTGACATGGCTGGATTCGCCGCGGAAATGGGCCATCATGAACCTCCCTTTCCGTGGGACGGGGAGGAACGACGTCACATCATGGCGCAGCTGGATGCGGCGCTTTTCCGAATCTACGGCCTCTCCATCGAGGAGGCCGGCTACGTCCTGTCGACCTTTCCGATCATCCAGGCTCAGGACCAGGAGGATTTCGGTCGCTACCGCACGCGTGATCTGATCCTCGCCTACATGCGAGCGCAACAGGCGGGCGACTACCAGTCACGTCTCGCGCTCTGAGCGAGAGGCTACGGGCTCCGCACCTTCTGCGTTGCACCTCACGCGTCCCTTGCGTGCACAAATGGTCGACTACATGCTGAGGAGAAGAGACAGCAACAGCAGGGATGTGAGACATGCGAACGTGGCCCGGATCGCGTTCCAGTGGTTCCAGCGCGGCTCGAAGGCGTCCCGGGCATGCTTTCGCGCTTGCGCGTCCATGGCGCCGGGATCGAGCTCCTGGAGCTCGTTGTTCAAGGGGATGTTGACCGCGAAGGTCGGCAGTTGCACGCCGACGAGATAGACGAGGGCAGCGGCGATCGCGAGCAGGCGATCCGCTCCGCGAAGCTCCCAGACGCCCAGCACGGTCGCGGTCAGCAGCGTCAGGATGGAGCCCACCCAGACGATCGCGAACAGCGGCTGATTCTTCTGGATGACGCCGTCGATGACCTGGAAGGCGCGGATGAACTCGGCGTCAGCGAGCCTCCGGATCCCCGGCATGACCACGACCGCGAAGGCGAAGAGCAGACCGGCGACCAGGGAGCAGAGGAGAGCCGCTGCGATCAACGCGGCCTGAAAGAGCGTCACGCTCGTCCTCGCTGTCCTCTCACGGGTCTCGGGCCTCCGGTTCAGGGGTTGGCTGCTGGTGCAGGCTCGGCGAGCAGCTTCTCGATCACTCCCTCCAGCTCCGCCACCAGCTCCTCGTAGTGTTCTCCGGTGCCCGGACCGGCGAAGCCGGAGTGGATGCGGCGCACCGTGCCGTCGCGGCCGATGAGGATGGTGGTGGGGAAGGCGAGGACGCCCGAGAGGTCGGGGAGGGTCGCGGAGGCGGCGGCCTTGTCCCCGACTGGAGGTTCCACCCACTTCGTGCCGGGGTGCGCGGCCTCATTCCGTCTCTAGAGTTTTTTCGCCGCCACCAGATTGTAGCCGCGCACCGCGAGGGACGCGGACGAGCTGCCCTCGGCGTGCGCCAGGTGCCAGCTCTTTAGGTCGGCGAAGGTGTCCTTGAACTGCGCGGTCAGGTCGTCCGCGG
>JBQTKE010000527.1:0-1902 GCA_052386435.1 Myxococcaceae bacterium | reverse complement strand
CCACTCCGGGCGATGGGAAGCCATGCCCCTCCGCGGCCCCCTCACCGACAACCTCAACGCAGTTGCCGACACGTTCCCCTGGCTGCTGACAGAATGATCCGGCACGAACTTCTGGGCTGCGGTACTAGTCGCCGGAGCTGACGTGCCTGTAGAGAAGCTGGATGACGTGCTCCATCGCCGGCTTGGTGGCGCGCGCGGGAAACGCGAGCCGCTGGTGCCGCTTGCCAAACGTGAACTCAGCCTGACCCTGTTCGACGAAACCATCGTCCGTGTGGGCATACGCGAAGCGGTACGTACGAACATCTTGCGGATGCGCGTCTTGCGCTTTGATCCGCGTGTCGCCCAAGTCGAGCGCCTGCAGCACCAGCCCCTTGTGCTTCCCGCGGTAGCCGACTTTGCCGATCACGCCTTTCGAGTCCGGACCTTCCATTCCGACCAGCTCCAGCGCGTTCTTCGTCGCCAAGCGCTTCACGTCCGACTCGTTGAACTCCACCGGAGCGAAGTACGCCGTCTGTTTCGGCTTGCGCACCGGAACCTCTTCACCCGTGAGCCACGCCAGCAACGCGCGCATGCTCCGCTTCCCGTCGGTCTGCGCGCCGTAGACTTCAGTCAGCTTCACGTGCGTGTCCAGCTGCACCACCACTTGAACGTCGTACGTATACGAGAACGTTCGCTCCTCCTCTTCGTGGACGAACGACTGAGTGCGGGTCATGCGCACCACGCTGATCAACCGCGTCGGCTCGAGCCGAATCTTGTGAACGCGTTCCTTGAGCGCAGGTTCCATGACCGGTACGACATGCCACGCGCCATCCGCGCGAAGGTTCGCGGACTTCACCCCGGAACGCTTGAGCGAGAGCGAGACGAGGCTCGTGGTCTGCTTCTCACTAAGCTTCTGGAGAGCAGAAGTTCGGAAGAGAAAGAGCGAATGCCGTCCGTACGCAGTCCAGAGCGCGCGAAGGCGGTTGCGTGTTCCCGGGCGGTGCGAGTCGAGAAACTCCAAGCACTCCACCCGCGAAGCGCCTGCCGCCGAGTAGGCCTTGCTGATCCAGCCGTGCCGCTCGGAAGTCGCGAGCGGAATCTTCTCGATCAGATACGCCAAGTGATCCGAGCGGACCCGCTCCACCGCGCCATCGACCGGCAGCGTCTGTTCTGGGCTTTGCTCGACACGAACGACCGCAGGCATTGCGCTTCCTCCTCAACCTCCAACGGGTGACAGAGTACAGGAGGGGTCTGACATTTCGTTCAGTGATTGGCGCGGTTTTTCTGACGCCGGAATTGTTCGACCCTGCTCGCGAATCGCGCGCTCCACCGCTCGCTCCGTCTAGAACACAACGCCGGTGCGCAGCGTCGGCACTGCCGTAAATCCGGCGTAGCGGGAGTCGCCGCCGATCGGGAACAGGTATTCGACTCTGAGCGCCGCCCCGACGAGCCAGTGTTTGAAGAAGACGCCGGCGAGACCGACCTCGACACTCGGTCCTAGGCCGAAGCCTTGTTCAAAGGAGCTGCGATCTGGCTCGACCAGAAGCGAACGGTCTCTCCAGCTCCAGAAGAGCGCTTCCATGCCGGCGTCCACGTAGAGCCCCTCCGGGACGTCGCCCAAGAGCGTGAAGCGTGCGCCGCCGCGCACTCCCAGCTCAAAGCCCATGCGATCGAAGAGCAGGGGGCCGTAGCCGAATTGTCCGTCAACGAAGAAGGATCCGAAGCTATTGACGCGCTGGGCGTACTCCAGCTCAACGCGGTTGAAGGCGATCTGAAACGCGTTCCAGGTGAGCGAATGGGGGGCGTAGTGTTCTCCGCCTTTGACTCGGGTTTCGCCGTTTAGGCAGCAAGTTTTCGTGGCCGGCCAGAGGAGCGCTCGGGGCGAGTCGCATGTTTACGCAAGTTATTGATACTGCGGGCTGG
>JBQTKE010000526.1:0-3451 GCA_052386435.1 Myxococcaceae bacterium | reverse complement strand
GGGAATTCCGCGCTGTCCTTTGATGCCGGCGAACGCGAGCGGTGCGGACGTGGTGAAGCCTTCGTTCCAGCCGGGGAAGGGGAAGCGCAGCGCGCTCTCGACGATCGACGGACGAACGATCGCGTACGACAACCCTTGGGTGCGCGCGATGACCTGCTCACCCAGCGACTTCGTGTAGGTGTACGTGTTTGGCCAGCCCCAGTGCGCGGCGCGCTCCATGCCCGCGGTGGTCAGCTCCTTCGACAGCCACAGCTTGCGCTCACGGCCCACGGCGAGACGCAGCGTCTTCTCGTCGGTGGCGTCGCGGCCTTCCTCCTCCAGACGATCCAGCGCCGCCTGACGGAACGTCGACGTCAGCGCCTTGTCGTCCGCGCGCTCGCGCAGCCGGGCCACGATCTTCTCGCAGTCGACGAGCTCTTGATCGAGGGAGAAGTCTCGCCCATCCAACTTGTCGTGCTTGGGGAAATAGCCTTCGACCTGCTCGTCCTCGAAGACCAGGCCGTTGCGGTTGCCCGCAACGAACGCGGTCGACATGTGCACCAGCGGCACGTTCAGCGCGAGGCACAACGCGACCGTGTTTTTCACGCCCAGCGTGTTGACGTTGAGACCGACTTCCAACGACGGGGTGAAGGAGACCAGGCCCGCGCAGTTGATGACGATGTCGACCTTGCCCTTGAGCGTGTCGACCTGCTCGGGCGTGAGGCCCATCCAAGGATCGGTGATGTCGCCGTCCAGCACTGCCACTTTCTTGCGCAGATCGGCGATCGACTCTGCCTCGCCACCGGTGCGGTCGCGCAGCGGTTGGAACGGCTCGCTCGTCGCCACCTTGTCGAAGAACCGTGCCTCCGCCGACGCCGCCGAGCCCTTGCGCACCAGCACATAGAGCTTGCCCAGCGCGTCTCCGTAGTGGTGAAGCAACATCGACAATGACACCTTACCCACGAAGCCGGTCGCGCCCGCGAAGAGCACGCGCTTGCCGGTTAGGGTCTTGGTGACGTCCAACGGCGGCCCTACGGGCTTCGCCTGTTCATTCACTTTCAAGTCCGCGCTGTGCGCCATGGTTTAGATCCGCACGTCCGTCTGAAGGATGGGCGGGCAATGCACGAAGGAGATGGAAGCGCTGCGCCCCATGAAGCCGCGGGCTTGATCGATCGCCTCGGAGAGGGTGTCCGTCCGCTCCCAGCCCATCACCGCGGGAACGTGGTTGTTCTCGGAGCCTGCGACAATGACCTTGCCTACGTGCTGACGGCCGTTCTCGCCCCAGTACCACATGTAGAAGGGGTGGGCACCGTGGTACGCGTTCCCCTTGCGGTACAGGTGCACATACGAAGGATTAGTCGCGAACTCCTTCTCGTACTTGTGCTCCAGTACGTGCGCGTCGCGCGTCTCCGGCAGCAGGCGGTTGAAGAACTCGATGTAGCTGGGGTGGTGCTCCGGATCGAACTCGTCGTACGCGGGGTGGCACAGGATGAGCACGCCGCCCTTCTTCACCAGGGGGATGCCCCTGTTCAAATTGAAGAGGTAGCCCAGCCCCATCACCTGCAAGAGCAGGGGATTGAGGATCGAGTTCACGTTGTACGGCGAGATGTACGGGACGCCGAAGATGACGACGTCCGACTGGCCTTCGACAGGAACCGAGTACTGACGCCAGCAGTGCTCCAGCGTCTTCTCGTGCGTGGGCTCGGTCGCGCCGGCCGTCACGCCAATCACGTCATAAGGAGAAGGCACGCCGTGGAACATCTTTCGCTTCGCCGCGCGCGGCATCTTGGAAAGCGCGTAGCGCATGCCCTGCAGCTTCAGGCGATCGAACTCCGTGTAGTCTTCTTCCTTCTTCCCCAAGAACCCCAGCTGCCCGTCGAACATCCGGTTGTTCAGCGCGGTCTCAATGTGGAAGACCTTGAGGTTCTTGTCGATGACCCGGCCAATGCGCTCGGTGCTGCGGTGAAGCTTGCTGCGCGACGGTTCCATGTAGCTGTCCGGCTCGCGGATCGTCTTCGGCGTGTGGTGCGCGCGCAGTGAGAGGTAATCCGTCAGCCCCGTGCCCACCGACT
This sequence comes from Myxococcaceae bacterium, assembly GCA_052386435.1. Taxonomy (GTDB): domain Bacteria; phylum Myxococcota; class Myxococcia; order Myxococcales; family Myxococcaceae; genus JBQTKE01. Next base: position 1,400 of record JBQTKE010000526.1, on the reverse strand, counting down.
TGTGTCCGCCGTCCATGGGGACGAGGTTGATGTTCACGTAGATAAGGAGGTCGGACTCCGCGGCGCGCCGATTTATCCGCACCACTTCGCCTTCGCTGGTGCTCTCCAACTGCACGATGCCGTCGGGATCTTCCGCGTCGTGGTTGTAGTAGCGGTCCGGATAGAACGCGTCGTGGATCTTCTCGCCCACCATCCGCTTCATCTCCGCTTCCGTCATCCGACGGTGGAGCGCGTTGGCGATGATGAGGTGAATGTCGTCCACGCCGGAATCCGCGAGCAGCTCGAGCACGATCTCCAAGATCGTCTGGCGCACGTCCGGCGTGACCATGGGCGGCAGCGGCAGGGAGATGTCGTCGATCGCGATCGAGACCTTCATCCCCGGCCGGAGCAACGCGTGCAGCGGGTCCATCCCTTCTGGGTGATTGAGCGCCCAGCGGATGGCTGCTTTGAGGTTGGGCACCCCTTCTAAGGGCGGGCGTGGAAAGATGACGCGGGTGCCAACCGGCAGGTCCTCACAGAGGAAGTCTTCGCCGGAGAAGATCACGCGCGGAGGTGAACCTTTCTCCGTGATGACGATGTGCGATTCCTCGTCGTACAGCCTCTTCAACGTCTTCAGCGGGCGCATGGTGCTTCGTTACCTCAGATCAAGAATGGGCCAGTTGTACGCGCGCGCGAGCGAACGCAACCGGATGTCAGGGTTCACCGCCGTGGGACGGCCCACCACGGTCAGCATGGCGTAGTCAGATGCGCTGTCGGAGTACGCGTGGCTCTTGTCGAGCTGCAGCTTCTCCTTCACGCAGTAGTCGCGGATCGCGTTCGCCTTGTTCGCGCCCTCAATAATAGGAGGGACCACCTTGCCGGTGGCCTTCCCGCTCACGAACTGCATTTTGTTGGCGATCAGATCGTCCGCGCCCAAGTAGCGGGCGAGCGGACGAATCGTGAAATCCAACGCGCCCGTGACCAGGACGATCTTGCAGCCGGACTTCCGCGCTTCCTGAATCAGATCCTTCGACTGCGCGAAGAGGGCGGGCTTGAGCACGTCCTCCAACATGTCTTCAGCCAGCGTGACCAGCCGGTCCTCCGTCATGCCCGCGTAGTAGCGGTAGAAGAACTCGTTGAACGTCTTGCGGTCGATCGCATCCAGCCCTGCGAAGAGCGGAAGCGAGGCCAATGCGCCCAACGAGCGCGTGGCGATACCGAAGATCGAGCCGCGGTTTCGCGCGTAATACGCGTACGTATGAACGATGTTGGTGCGAACGAGAGTGCCGTCGACGTCGTAGAAGGCGGCCTTCGTGAATGGGCGGGGACTCTCCACCGGTCTTCCAATCAGGTGTAGGGAAAATGCGCGGCGGACCCTGCCGGTTCCGCTCTCGGGTGTCAATTGTTCCAGCCCTTTGCGG
>JBQTKE010000525.1:0-2091 GCA_052386435.1 Myxococcaceae bacterium | reverse complement strand
CGCAAGCTCGAAGGCATTCGCGGCGAAGCTGCACTTCGCGCTTGGGGTGCTTCAGTGACGGGTGGCTACGAAGTGCGGGCGAACACCGGCTACGAGCGGAGCCGACGCACGCTCGACAGTTTGGTTGGCAGGAGCGTGGGCGCACTTCGAACCTTCCAGCAGCAAATTGTCATCAACTTCAGCTACGCCTTCAGGTTCGGTTTGGGACTTCGTTACATGGCCGCGCTGATCCCGAACAGGCCACCCAACCCCACGACAGGACTCCCATCTACGCTGCTGGCGATGCACTCCGCGGGCGTGTCATGGAGCCCTTCCTGTGACTGCTGGACGCTCGATTTCGGCGCGTCCGCTCAGGACGTTTTTGTTCAGCCTAGTTTCGGGGTGAACCTTGCTATCAAGAATTTCGGTTCTTTCGGGGTGGCGCGGTGAATGATTGGGTGTGGAGCGGTCAAGCGTTCGGCGGTTGCGAAATAGAGGGCGGGACTTGTTCCTGAGTCACGGAAGAAGTTCACTGTGTGTCCCTGGTGACGCGGATCCGACCTGTTAGGAATCCCGCCCCCCAGCACGTTTCACGCACCCACGAGCATTCACATCCAAGGGAAACGTTGTGTCAGACATCGGCAAGCGCATCGGGCAACGAATTAGAGAGCTGCGAACTCAGCGGCCAGAACGCTGGACTCAGGAGGACTTGGCAGAACGCGCCAAGATTAGTGTTTCGTTCCTTTCCATGATCGAACGCGGTGAACGCGTCGCTCACGTGGAGACGTTCGCGGCGCTTGCAGAAGCGCTGGGCGTCAGTCTGGCGGAGCTGTTTTCTGGAACAGAAAGTGAACCGAACGAAACTGCGGAGTTGTTGCGTCCGTTGTGGGAGTTCGCTCGCGCCAGGCAGCTCACGTCACGCGACGTGGAGAAGCTCTTGGGCGTCGCCCGCGCGATGTTCACGGGCAACGTCGCCAACGGTTAGCACCGCTGCTCCTCGCAGACCTTCACTCATGTCGCGGTTGAGCGCTGACAGTACAGCGCTTGACCGTGCCGGAGTGCCTCCGTAACGTCCGCGCCCTTGATTGGAGAGTCAACGCTGACTCGGAGGACGATTGGCGCAGCGGAAAGAGAAGGGGTCGGCGCGCGAGAATGATCGGCGTCGCACGATTCTTCGAGCGGCGATCGAGGTCTTCGCGAGAAAGGGTTACCACGGCTGCCGCATCGCCGACGTCGCCCAAGAAGCGGAGGTGGCCTACGGGCTCGTTTACCACTACTTCCACAACAAGGAAGAGTTGCTCCAGTCGGTGTTCGAGACGGGATGGGGCGGCTTCGTCTCGCAGGTGCGCGCAATCTGCGAGGGGGAACAAGGGTTGGAGGAGAAGGTCCGTTCGATCGCCCAAGTGTCGTTCAATGCGTACCGCGACGAGCCTCGCGCGGTGAAGGTGCTGATCCTGGAGATCGCGCGAAGTCCCGCCGGCGGCGAGGTCAACCGCGCCTCCGCGTTCACGGATGCGATTCAGATGGCCGCGAAGATGTTCGCGCAGGCGCAAGAGCTTGGCGAGCTGCGCGCGGATGCGGATCCGCTGCTCTGCGCATCGATGCTCTTCGGCTGCATTGAGATGGGGCTCACGTCGTTCGTGCTTGGGCTTCCTGGAAGCCGCGACGATGAAGCGCTCGCTGCTGCGGCGCATCAGCTCAGCGATTTCTTCCTTCACGGTGTTCGGTCTGACGGAAGCAGCACAGGAACGGTCAAGAAGCCCAAGCGTCGCCGCGCGCTGTAGACGCGGGGGAGAACAGGTCGGCTTGCGTCGCGGGGTCGGTGTTTCCGCCCAGCGCGAGGGCTCAGTTGAAGTTGAGCCTCAACAGCTGCTCTCCGTCCGTGTAATTGCCGTCGACCTTCACACCCCAGTGCAGGTGCGGTCCTGTCACTCGGCCGGTCTTCCCCACCAGTCCCAGCTTCGTGCCTTTCTTCACCGCCTGGTTCACCTCCACCATCATCCGCGACATGTGGAAGTACGCGGTGTAGAGGCCGGCGCCGTGGTGCAGGATGACCGTGCGCCCTGACGAGTAGCAGTCCCGCGCCATCACCACTGTGCCGTCGTTGGACGC
>JBQTKE010000524.1:0-14603 GCA_052386435.1 Myxococcaceae bacterium | reverse complement strand
TCGATGTCTCCTCGCCGCCCAGACGACCAGAGCCAAGGCACCGATCCTCCCGAAGAACCGGAGGATCCTACCCACCCGGGCTACAGCGACCTCGAGTCCTCCGTCGCGCACAGCGCCGAGGTCGACGACGACATCTATGGTGAGAACGACTACCCGCCCGAAGACGAGTCATATCAAGGCAGCCTCTCCGAATCCGCGGAGGGTGCATCACTGAGCAATCGCACCGCGACAGGTCGCAAACCGGTGGGCAACACCCGCGTTTCCGACGGCAGCCTCATGGATCTGGAGGAGGGACAGGTCCCAGGCGAGCGGACTCGGGCGGGTCCGCCCATCAAGCTGGACATCATAGAAGGCCCTGATGCGGGCAGGAGCAGGCGCTTCAGCGGCGTGCGCATGGTGGTGGGGCGGATCACCGACTGCGAGCTCAAGCTCTCCGACCAGTCAGTCTCGCGAAAGCACTTGGAGCTGGTGAAGGGCGCGCAAGGCGTGCTCCTGCGTGATCTCGGCAGTGGCAACGGCACCAAGGTGAATGGGGAGAAGGTCGCGGAGAAGCAGCTTCAGGACGGCGATGAGATCGTCCTCGGCAAGACCAAGATCCGTTTCGTGGACGAGGTGGTGCAGTTCCGCAAGCTGCGCGAAGCCGCGGACAAGAAGGACAACGACGCGGTGGCTGAAGCGGCCGCGGCCGCGGACAGGGCGGAGGCGGAGCGGCGCGCGCCAGAGGCGGCGGGGGTCAGTGCTTCGCAGCCGGTGGGGGGAGGGGCGGGGGCGCGCGACGCTTGGGCGCGGATTCCGGCGTCGTGGAAGAAGATCGGCGGAGCGGGGCTGGCGGCGTTGGTCGGTACCATCGTGCTCTTGCTGTGGAACAGCGGCGAGAAAGATACTCGGCGCGAGCTGGCGGACTCGCAGCTGATCATTGCCAAAAAGGCGCTTGCCGCGGGGCAGTGGGATTTGGCGCTCGCTTCGGCCCAACGCGCGCAGGGGATCTTTCCCGGCATCGACAAGACGAATCTCGCGGGACAGGCTCGGCAGGAGATTGCGGCCGAGCTGACGCTGAAGAAGGTGTCGACGTTGATCGCGCAGAAGCGGTTCGGGGATGCACGGTCCGAGCTGCAGACAGTCGCTTCGGGCGGTGCGCCGGCGCGGGCGAAGAAGCTTGAAGAGCTGAGCGCGGAGCTGGATGCGCGGAACGACGACTATCTGTACGAACAGGCGAAGCGGGCGTTGCAGCTGCGGGAGCTCTCGACGGCGCAGGAGATCATCTCGGGGCTCTCTCCGGGACGGCAGCGCGAGCTGATGACGCACCTGCAGGAGCTGCGCGGTCGTCTTGAACGGCCTCCCGAAGCACCGCCTCCGCCACCTTCCCCGGCCTTGGTTCGGAAGATCACCGAGCAGCAGCAGAAGAAGCACATGCAAGCGCAGAACCACCTCTATGAGGAACAGGCTTTCGCCAGCGTGGCGCGCAAGTTCCACGCGGGAGACTTCACCCGAGCGACGATTGAGTGCGACCGGGTGGCCGAGCAGTTCGCGGAGGATCCTTCGGTGCGTGCTCGAGCGACGGAGCTCAAGGCGCTGATCCCGCAGTTCGCGCGGAACTACGAGGATGGTCAGCGGAAGTTCAAGGCGGGCGCATTGGAGGGTTCGGTGCGGCCACTGCGCAAGGCGCTGGAGCTGTACGAGGACATCGGCTTCACCGGCGCGCTGGGCTCGCTGATTCAGGAGGAGCTCGCACAGGCGGCGCTTGCGGCTGCGAAGACATCCTTCGCGCGCGGCGACTACGCGTCTGCCGCGGCGGGCTTTCGAGAGGCGCTGAAGCTGGCGCCGAACGAAGAGCGCGCCAAGGAAGGGTTGCAGCGTCTGGCGGAGACCGCGGAGGACCTCTACACCCAGGGTTACGTGGTGCGGGACTCGGATCCCCGCTTGGCCGTTGCCAAGTTCAAGCTGGTGCTCGACATCAGCTCCGCGGGTTCTTCCGTCTACCAGAAGGCGAAAGAGCAGCTCGCGTCGATGCAGCCTTGAGCGCACGTCGGTCCAGCGCGGTCGCGTTGCGTCGGAGTGCGCCACATACACGCTTTAGGAAGCGCTCGCTTCGCGTCGGGGCTGAATTAGAGTCGCGGGCGTTCTCTTGGTCCGAGGCGGCCGTCGATGAGCGAGTCATCCCTTCGTGAGCTGGGCATGGACCTCTATGAGGATCGCCAGTTCGAGCGTGCGCTCGGAGTCTTCGCGGAAGCTGTCCGTCGCTCGCCGGAAGATCACCGCTCGCGGATGCAGGCGGCGCGGTGCTTGGCGGGACTGGGTGAGAAAGAACGCGCGGTGACCGCGCTGCACGCGTGCGCGGAGGGTCTGCTGCGACGCGACTACCTGCTCTCCGCGATCGCGGCCTGCAAAATCGCGCTGGAGATGAGTCCTCAAGAGCGGCGCTTGCGCGACACGTTGGCGCGTATTCACGCCCGGGCGGCGAAGGCGACCCACGGACGCGCGGTGGTGCCGCCGCCGCTTCCGCCGGAGACGCTGTACGAAGGACAGGTCGAAGAAGATCTGATGACGCTCTCCGGAGAGGCGCTCTCAAACCGCGCGATTGAAGTTCTTTCCACGCCGGACTCGGGTGGCCAGGCGGATCCAGAGGCCCGGCCTCCCTTGCCGCTCTTCGCGGATCTGCCGCGCGAAAGCTTCGTGGAGCTGGTGGTGTCAATGGGCTACCGAATGCTCCCTCCGTTGGAGACCTGGGTGGAGGAGGGGCAGGGGACGGACGCGATCTACGTGCTGGCCGCGGGCAAGGCGGAGGTTCGGCACAAGGGGAAGACTCGCGCGTATTTGAGCGGTGGGTCGATCTTCGGCGAGATGGCACTCCTCACGGGCGCGCCCCCGACCGCCACGGTGACCGCGCTGGTGGAGACGGAGGTCTTCGAGCTTCGCCGCGAACACCTCAACGCGCTGGCCAAGAGCGCTCCTTCCGTGCCGGCCGTCTTGGCGGAGTTCGCGCAGCAACGCATGGCGCGCAACCTGTTCAGCAGCGCGCCGTTGCTCCTGCAGATCCCGGAGTCCGAGCGCGCCGCGCTGTTGGGCCGGTTCTCATTCCGAGCGCTTCAGCCAGGGGAGAAGGTGTTGGTCGAACGCGAACACTCTGCCGGATTGTTCCTGGTTCTCGCCGGCGAGCTGCTCGTGCAGAAGGACGATCCCGCGGGCGGCTCGGTGACCTTGAGCGTGCTGCGCGAGGGCGACGTGGCGGGAGAGATCTCGCTCATCACTGGGATTCCTGCGACGGCGACCGTGGTGGCCACGAGGAAGACGGCCGCCGCCTTCTTGGATCGCGCCGCGTTTGACGAGCTGATTGCCGCGCATCCTCGCATGAAGAGCTACCTCGAGAATCTCTCGGACCAACGGCTTCGGCAGATCGGCGAAGCACTCCGTCCCTCGGAAATCATCGACGCGGATGAGCTGGTGATGGAGGCGACGGCGTGAACGTCGACGTGGATGAGCGGGTGATGGAGGCGACGCCGTGAGCATCGACAGGACGAAGTTGATCGCGATCGTCGCCGGGCTTGTCGTGGCGGCGCTGGTCTACGTGCTCTGGCCGAAGAGCGAAGACGATCCCGCGGCGCTCATTCAGCGCAAGGTCATACAGATGGCCCGCAGCGCGGAGAAGAAGGACGTGGCGTTCATCCACCAGCAGCTCTCCGAACAGTTTCGCGCGCAAGGGATGTCGAAGCAGGAGGTCAAAGGTTTCCTCGCGGCGCAGATCCTCCGCGGCAATTGGCTACGCGTCTTCGTTGAGAACACCTCGGTCGACGTGAAGGGTGCCGAGGCGGACTTTCAGGGCAAGTTCATCTTCGGCCGCTCCGAGGCAAAGACGATCAGCGAGCTCACCCGCGAGAGCGTGATGGGCTCGTATCGGATCGACGCCAAGCTCGTGAAAGAGAGCGACGGTGAGTGGCGCTTCATCTTTGCGACCTGGCGGGAAGAGAGCGTCCTTTAATTTAAGCGCCACCGGCCGGCGCAGCGGCGACAAAAATGCGAGGCGCTGCGGACCGCACTATCTCTTCGGTCGCTCAAGCGCCCGTCTTGGCGGCCACAGTAACCCCCGCTGGTGCTGCCAACGCGACGCCCGTCTTGGCCATGGCACCGCCCACCGCACCGCTCACCGGAGTGTCGCGGACGGCGGCTTCCTTTCGTCCACGGCTAGAACTCGGCTAGAACGCCCGTCCCTGTCCGCCGTCGATCACGATGCAGGCGCCGCTCACCCAGCTGGCGCGCGGTGAGGCGATGAACGCGACGACGTCCGCGACCTCTTCGAGCCTTCCGAAGCGTTTCCAGGGCAACGTCTCGTCGATCATTTTCTGGATCTTCTCGGGCTCCTGCTGTTGCCGCTTCTCCCATGTGCCGCCGGGAAAGAGGATCGATCCAGGTGCCACCGAGTTCACTCGGATTTGGTGCTTGGCGAGATCCACGGCCATCTCTTTTGCGAGCGCGATCAACGCGGACTTGGCTGCAGTGGTCGGCGCGGAGGGCGCGTATTCACGTCCGTAGATGGAGCTGATGTGAAGAATCGTCCCGCCGCCGTTCGACTTCATCCACTGGACAGCCGCGCGACTTGTCCAGACCGCGGCGAAGAGATTGGCATCCACGACTTGACGCCAGGACTCGCTGGTCGCGACCTCGAAAGAACCCGAGCCGCGACTGCCTCCCACGTTGTTCACGAGGAGGTCGAGCCGTCCGAACGTCTTCAACACGTGCGCTACCGCTGCCTGCGCACCCGCCTCGGTCGAGACGTCCGCGGCAATGGCTGCAACGTCGGCCCCGAGCTCTTTCCGCGTCTGTTCCAACACGCCCGCGCTGCGCGCACAGAGGCAGACGCGGGCGCCTTCGCGCAGCAGGGCTTCAGCGATGCCGCGGCCAATGCCCTTGCTGGAGCCGGTGATCAGCGCGGTCTTGTTCTTGAGTCCGAGATCCATGTCAGACGAGACACCGTCACTGAATGATCGGCTTCGCCTCGTCCATCCACACCTTGGCCATGGCCTTCTGACCACCGGCGATGAGGCGCTTGTTCACGTCCTCGAGGATGTTGTTCAGCTTCTCGCGCGGGACCTGCTGGTTCTTGAACTTAGACAGGGCGAACGCGAAGTTTTGGCACCCGGGCGCGAAGTCTCTCTTCGCGAAGAGGGTCTCTCCCATCGCCAGGTACGCCTCCGCCAGCGCGCCGCTGCCATCCGGTGGCGTAATCGCCGACAGGGTCTCTTGCGCCTTGTCGAAATCCTTCCGCGCCAAGAACACGGAGCCTTTCGCGTAGTGCGCTCGGACCAGGTTCACGTTCTTCGCGGCGATCGCCTTGTCGTAGGAGGCCATCGCCTCGTCCAGCTTACCGGCTTCCTTGAGCACGTCACCGCGCGCGATCCAGTAGCGATCGTCACGGGTCAGAGCGGGCGTCTCGCCCTCGGCGGTGACGTTCTTCACGTCCCTAAAAGTCGTCTCGTAGGCGTTGAGCAGCGCCATCGCGCCCGCGTGGTTCCCCAGCGACTGCCAGAGGAGCGCGCCTTCGAAATAGAGAATAGGCGCGGTCTTGCGCTTGGAGATCGCCTGCTGGAACGCGTCCAACGCGCCGGGGGCCTTCTTGTGCGCCATCGCCCGCGCCTTGGCGAAGTGTGCGAGGTGATCCTGCGGATTCGCATTGATCGCGTCGGACGCGGCCTTGAGCGCGGTGTCGTACTTGCCTTCGAACGAGGCCAGCTCCGACGTCACGGCCAACGCTCGCGCCTTGACGGCGGGGGTGAGCTCCACGGAACGGGAGAGCACGGCCTTCACCATGTCCCCCGCGTTCTTCACGTTCTCGCGCTTGTAAAGCTGCGCCATCGCCAGACCGAGTCCGGCACGCACGTGATCCGGGTTGGCGTTGAGGGCCTTGTTGAACGCCTCCATCGCCTGGAGGTACTGGCCCTCGTCCAGAAATTCTTCGCCGGCGGCGGTGGTGAAGCGCGGGTCCTTCCACGCCTTCTCCGCCGCAGTGTTGTACGCGGCCTTCGCGACCTGCAATCGTCCCAACTCGTGATTCGCTGTTGCTTGCGCGTACCAGAGGCGGGCGCTGCTTCCGCCGCGCTTGCGCAGCCCTTCGATGAAGTCGTCCGCTTCCTGCGCTTTACCTTCGGAGACGAGCAGCAGCGCTTCGCTGGCGTAGCGCTCTTCGGTGCGCGAGTTGGCGGCCTTGGCGCGATCCACGAAGTCCTGCGCCTTCTTCTCCGCTTCCGGCTGCCGGTGGATGAGCCACTTCTCGAGGTAAAGATCCGCGGCGACAGCGAGCCCGTCCGGCGAGCTCTCGTCGACGTTCCACAGCTCCTCAAGTTGGCTGATCGCCTTGTCGAGATCCGACGGGTTGTCGCGCAGCGCGGTGGCACGCACGTCTTTCAGAATGCGCGCCGTCTCTTCGCGCTTCACGCCGCGGTGGCGGATGAAAAAGACAGCGCCCGCCAACAGCACCGCGACAACGACGATCTGGGCGATGGCGGAGGAAAAGCTTTCGCGCTTCTTCCAGTCCTGCTTCTGCGTCGCGGCCATGAAAGCTCCGAAGCAAAGGTAAAAGGCGAAGCGGTATAACGTCGCGCGATCAAGGGTGTCAACGCGAGGAATCGAGGTCCGTTTGGCTGTTTATACGCAGCTGTCACACGATGTTTTGGCGCATGCCGCCCAGTCCTTTGGACTTGGTGCGTTGAACGGCGCAGTGGGAATTCCGCAAGGATCCATTAACACCAACTACCGATTGGAGACGGACGCGGGCCGTTTCTTTCTGAGACACACGACCGTGCGAGACGCGGACGCGCTTCGCTTCGAGTCCGCGCTGCTCGATCATTTGAGCGCCTCGCACTTTCCCGCGCCCAGACAACGCCGCACCGCGGCCGGCGCTTCGTTTCTGGAGCTTTCGGGCGGAAGGGTGAGCGTCTTCGGATTTCTTGCGGGCGAAGAGCTCAAGCGCACGCAGTTCACCGCGGACCATGCTCTGCGACTGGGTGCGGAGCTGGGGAAGATGCACCGGCTCACCCAGCAGTTCTCGAACACACGCGCCAACCCCTACGATCTCGATTGCGTCAGCGCGTGGCACCAGGCGCTGCGGGGGCAGTCGGATGCAGAGGTCGCAGAGGCGGTGCGCGTGCTGGAAGGTGCGCTCTCGCTCGGCAAAGGCGACAGCATGCTTCCGCGTGGCGCCATTCACGCGGACCTCTTCATGGACAACGTGAAGTGGCTCGGCGACCGGGTCAGTGCGTTCTTCGACTTCGAGATGGCCTGCATCGACACGTATGCGCTCGATCTCGCCATCACCCTCAACGCCTGGTGCTTCGACGGCGGGTACCAACCGCACCTCTGTCGAGCGTTCGTTTCCGGTTATCAGTGTGAGCGCCGCTTGATGGAGAGCGAGCGCACGGGGCTCTTCGTGCAGACCGTGTTTGGCGCGTGCCGCTACACGCTTTCGCGCATCCGCGACTTCCACCTGTCGCCGCTGCCGCCAGACCGGTTGGTGAAGAAGGACTTTCGGACCTATCTCTCCCGCGTGAAGGCGTTGCGGGAGATGGGCCCAGACCGTTTCGAGGCGCTGTTGTTCAGCTGAGGCCTAGATGCCGGATTTGATCTTCCACTCGTCGCCCACGAGCTTGAACGTCATCTGCTTGATCTCCGACACCGATTCGACCTTGGAGCTCAGGCCCGGCATCCGGAAGCTGGCGGAGTAGTTGTAGATGGCGTTCGCCGTGCGGTCCTCGTTGAAGAGAATCTTCTTCACGTTGAGGTCCAGCTTCACATCGCTGACCCGTGCCAGCCGATCGCCCAACTTCGGGCCGAGCGTTTTGGAGTCCAGGTCGTCTTCGGTGGTCGCCGTGCCGCCGTCATCCTTGAAGTCGTCCGCCACCAAGCCGACCACCGCCGCGGAGTCGCGGGCTTCAATCGCCGCGCGGTACTGCTCCATGACGATCAGGATGGCGCGGGAATCGCGCGTATCGTCGATCTCCGTGCCGGGGATACGCCTGGGCTGGCAGCCGGCAAGGGCGGCGGTCGCGGCGAAGCAGATTAGACTTCGGAAGACGGAGGTCATGTTCAGGGCTGGCTCCTTCATGCTCCGTGCCAAAAAAAGGCACAGGCTACTTTTCTGCTCCAGCTACCGCGGCCGAAAGAAGCGCACCAAAGTACAGAAAAGTAGCCTGTCCCCTTTTTTTTCCTGCCACCTTGGCAGCGGGGTGAAGCACTCAGTGACAAATTGTCTCTTAGCCCGCGCGGAGCACTTCGGTGACAAACCGCTGGAGCACCGGCGCCTCGGCATCGAGGATTTTCAAGCCCTCTGCCTTGATCACCTGTTCGCCGATCATCGCCAACGGCTTGAGGAGGAAGGGGAGCTTCAAGGAGATCTCGCCGTCCATCGCGCGCTCGGTGGCGCCGCCCACGTCTTTGAGCCGCAGGGTGCCTGTGTTGACCAGCAGGTTGCTGATCTTGCCGTTGGTGGGAACGTTGGTAAACGTCAGCTCCTTACGGGAGCGGTCGTACGTGGAGCTCTCCACGAACGCGAACCATTCCGGCGGAACGGTCTTGGGACCGATCGACTGAATGACCGGCTTGGGGCGGTAGCGGATCTTCCGCTTCACCTTGCCGCCCACCTCGTTCTGCTCCATTGGCACCACTTCAAGGAGCACGCCGTGGTGCTTGAGCAGAAACTCCGGGTAGCGCGGATCCAGCATCGCGCGTTCAACCTCGTCCACCGTCGCCTGGATGCGCTGCTTGGCTTCGAATTTCATGCGCGTTGCCTTAGCGGAAACTCTCTTTGGGCACCAGTGGCCCGTTGAAAGCGCGGTCCTCGAAAGCACAGCGCTCCGCCCAGTCCTCCGCGGCGGCGCGGAACGCCGCTCCATATCCCGGAAGCCGGCCCACTTCGAGCCCAACGCCCGCGCAATCTCCGGAGAGGAAGAGCGACTCCAGCTTGAGCCGCAGCGCCTCCTTGCGAACTGTGTCGGGAAGCTCACCCGCGAGCGCTTTGTCCAAGTACTGCAACGAGAGCTTCGACGCGCCTGCTTGGCGCAAGCGTCGTCCCAGCAGGTAGCTCAAGACAGGTTGAGAGGCGTCTGGCTTCACCGCGTCGCGCAGCATCATCAACTTGAGCTCATCCGGCGCCTCGCCGAAGTAGCCCCAGATCGCCGTGGATGCTGCGTCGGATCCCAGCGCGGAGAGCTTCACCCTCGCGGTGCGATCCTGAGTGGCTCCCGCGCGCAGCTCCAGTATGCGAGTGAGCGCCGCGCCCGCGGGACCGTCTTGCCCGCGTTGGCGATAGAGGTCCGCTTCGGCCATCAGCGCTTCCGCGAGCAGCGCCGGTTTGTCCGAGACTTTCTGTTGGAGCTCCCGCAGGAGCTTCGCGGCCTCGTCGAAGCCTTCCAACCGCTGCAGCGCGCGCACTTGGCCCAATACGTAACCGGGTTCCTCTGGCTGCAGCTCAGAGCAACGCGCGTAGAGCTTCTTGGCCTCGGCGGGATCACTTCCCAATGTCTGCGCCGCTTTCTCCGAGAGCTTCGCCACCTCGCGCGCGCAGGGACGCGAGAAGAGCGCGCCGCGACGAAACCGTTCGAACGCCAGATTGACCGCTGCATCGTCCAGTGGAACCGAATCGACGAACGTCTCCCATTCCCTGGCCAACGAATCGAGCGGCCGCGCGTACACGTCCTCGAAGTCGCCGTGAGCGTAGAGCTGTCGGAGCTTCTCGCGGCCGTGCGTGTCGGCCAGATATCGGAGGAACGATCCCACCAGCGTGTACGCGCGTGCGGGGGCGCTGGAGTAGAACCCGCGAGGGCGGACCAGCTCGCGGATGTCCGGCGCCAGCTTCTGCTTGCGCATCGCCGCGGCCCACTCATGGAGCGTGAGCTCGTCGTCCGGATCGTCGGCGGCCACCGCCGTGCCTTCGATAAGCCCGGCGAGCGGCCAGACGCCGAGCTTCACGCTGACGTCGAAGGGGCCCGCGCCGAAGGGGGAGGCCATCAGGTGGGCCAGCTCGTGTTTGAGGATCGGGTGAGGGAAGGCCGCGTCGTTGACGTGCAGCTCTCCCAGCCACGGTTTGGCGAACTGCGTGCGGAAGGCGCCCGTCCAGCGCAGCTTCTCCGCCGGACTGCCGTAGACGTAGACGCGCAGCTTCTCCCGAGCCGGGTGGCCCGTGCTCTCGCTCTCGCCGAAGAACGCCGCGAGCTGGGCGTGACGGAATTCCAGATCGCGCGCCCAGCGGTCGACGTCGGCGCGGTCCTTGGCGCGGGAGAAGAAGAGGTGAAAGTGCGGCGTCTCGCGGTGGCCGCCCAGCCCGTCTTCGAGCAGCGCGCGGGGTGTTTCATAGCCGTGTTCGCCAGCGTGCTGGGAGTTGAAGACCGCCAGGACCAACAGCGCGCCAAAGCCTGCGGCGATTCCCGGACGCGCGTTGAGACCTCGCAACCCTCCGGTCGTTGAGTCGTAGAGCCACGCGCCGAAGAGCCAGAGCGCGAAGGCAAGGGTCACCGTTTGAAAGCGGAACCAGAGGAGCGACGCCGGGAAGCTGACCGCTTCGTCGTAGAGCGGGCCAGACAGATAGCCCAGAAAGTGGTTGTACGCGAACACCTGCGGGCCCGTGAAGAGAGGCCAGACCGTGAACACCAGCGAGAGAAGAACCGCGCCGATGTACCAACCCGCCGCGCCACGCCTGCGTCGCGAGGCCAACGCCGCCACCACACCCGCCGCGGAGGAAAGCAGCGCGGAGGGCAAGACCAGCGCCGGGTAGAACGCCACACTCGCGAACGGCGAGCAGGCGGTCGAGAGGAGCGCAAACGCGGTGGAGGCCAGGAAGGGTATGGCCAACGCGATGACCAGCACCGTGCAGGCGGCCATCCAGGCCAGGCCCACACCCCGGAGCGGTTTCGGGGAAGGGGCGGTGCGTTCCAGAAAGCCACTGCTCGCGCCGACAATGCCTCCCAAAAGACCCGTCAGAATCGAGAGCGTGAGGGACAGCTCGTAGCCCGGCAGCCCGAAGAGCGGCACGAAGACGAGCGCCGAGCCTCCCAGGGCAAGAAGGAGTCCAGTTACCCACACGGCCGGACGCCGGCACAGGGCCAGGGAACGAACCAGGACTTGTCGCATCAACGTCCCTATAATCCAGAGCGAATGGCTGAACAGAACAAAGGCGGCGGCGAGCCTCGTCAACACCAGCGCGCGCCCATCGAGCTCAAGGTCGACTACAAGAAGCTCAACTCTTTCTTCGCCGACTACACCAAGAACATCTCCAAAGGCGGCACGTTCATTAAGACCAAGAAACCCCTGCCCATTGGCACCCGCTTTCTCTTCAAGCTGACCGTCCCCCAGCGCGGGTCGCCGTTTGAGCTGTTGGGTGAAGTCGTCTGGTCCAAGTCCGACGGCGACGAGCCCGGGATGGGGATTCGTTTCATTTATTCCGATGACCGGCAGCGGGGCGACTTCGAAGGCGTCGTCGAGAAGCTGATGGCCGACAGCCTCGGCTCTGATCTCACCGACAAACTTCTCAACAAGAGCCCGAGGTCGTGATGCTCCGAGCCCTGGTGCTCGTCTCCACGTTGGCCAGCGCCCATGGCTGCGCACAGAAGGAACCACCGAAGTCTGTCGCCGCGCCCACCAAACCGCCCGAGCTCGCTGCGCCTGCGGACGTGACCGCGGAGAGCTACCAGCCGCCCGCCCTGCCCGAAGGCAAAGTCATGCTGAAGGACGCCTTCGGAGGAGCGCACGTCGTGGACGTTGAGATCGCCGCGACCGAGCCCGCGCGAACGCGGGGACTGATGTGGCGCAAAGAGCTGGCGAACGGGAAGGGGATGCTCTTCATCTTCCCGCGCGAGGCCATCCAATCGTTCTGGATGCGCAACACCCTCATCCCGCTGGACATGATCTTCATCACCAAGGACCAGAGGATCGCCGGAATCGTGGAGAACACGAATCCCATGTCGCTGCAGTCACGAAGCGTGCAAGTCGCGTCTGTCTTCGTCCTAGAAGTCCCCGCAGGCTGGAGCAGCAAAGTCGGAATCACGGCCGGAGGAACCGTTGAGCTGCACGGAACCGCGAGCGTGACTGTCGAGTAGCGGTGTGAGCCGGATCGATTAGCCCCGGCCAGATTGTGAGTAACCTCCGGACGCGCCTTGCATGGAAGCTAGAACCCGTAGCCCAGGCCGGCATGGCCCAAGGGCACCAGGCTGTTTCGAACAGTCTGGTCGACCTTCAGCCAGGTCAGGGACGCACCCGCCCCACAGCGAAGCTCGAGCCCGCGCGCAAGGCTGAGAGCGAGCGATAGCTCGAGGGCGGTGCCCGGCCCCACCGTCCAGCCATTTGACGGAGCTCCGTCCATACCGATCGCGCGCAGCCTCCCCGCGTCATGTCTCTGCGCAGAAGACGCCGTGCCAACGCCCTCCACGGTAAGCCCCGCCCCGACGCGCAGGGGACCGAAGGCGTGCGCAACCCCCACGCCCAAGCCGATGCTCAGCTCCGAATGGCGAACCTCCCGAAGCGACTCGGTCAGCGCCGCGGTCCCTCCGCTGATGCGCAAAATTCCGAACAGGGGCCACTCGAACCGTCGTTCGAGGTTCATTTGCGCGCCGAACGAAACACCGCCGCCAAGCGAACGGGGCCGGGCGGCGAGGGCGCCGATGTAGATCCTCCACGGAGTGGGGTCCCACTTCGCACCGCGCTGGAGCGCCGCTACCCGCGGCTGTTCCACCAGCGCGTCCGCGTCGACCGTCTTCGCTTTTGACCAGTGCAGCGCGATCGCTCCCGCGTAGACTTTTCCCCCTTCGCGGCGAATAAGTCGGTACCGAGCGGCCGGAAGCGCCAGCTCGATCTGTTCGGAGCCGCTCAAGCGCAGCTCGGCAATCACGCGCGCGCTCGCGTCGTCGATGATCATCAGCTCGCCGGCGAGGCCTCGCGGCAGCAGGAGGGTGGAGGTGGCGCGCTTGAGAGTGGTGAGCGCCAGCTCTCCCTCTCCCTGGAGGTTAATCTCCTGCGCCGGGTGCTGGACCGCGGCCGATGTTCCGAAGGAGGTCGTGACCGTGCGGTGGAACGCGTAGCGGTATGCCTCCGCGAGCGTGATCAGCTTGTCCCCATCCGCGTCCGCCGCTCCGCGCATCCCGGTGAGGAGTTGGTGGGTGAAGAAGCCGCCCTGCAGATCGTCCGACTCCTGTGCGACTTCATCCGTGCCCGCGGAGTGGATCAGCACCCGCCCGCGGGGTCCCGTCTGACGTGCGTAGCGGATGTCGAACGCGGGTGCGCGCTGAACGCCGCGAGCGGCGCCGCTGCGAACCTTGCTGGATCGGCAGGCGTCCACCACTGTCACTACCACGTCAGCGGGCAGAGCGGTCAGCGATTGCTGCAAGGCCGAAAGCTCGACGCGGCTAAAGCCCAGATGCAGTGACTCCTGGTCACCGTGGCCGGAGTAGTACACGAAGACTTCCGTGCGCTCACCGTGACGGCGCGCTTCTTCGACTTGTCCGCGCAGGTGGGCCAACGCGAGATCGAGGCGTTGCGGATCACCCGGGCCCAGGAGCAGCTCGGCGCGGCGTGGGTCGACTCCCGCGAGCTCGAGCAGCAGCTGCCGAACGCGCCGTGCGTCCTCCTCGGCCCAACTCAGGGGTCGGTCGTCCGCGCCGCCAAGATTGCTTCCCATGATGAGCGCGAAGCGCACCGCGGCCGACGCGGATCCCTGCAGGAGCAGCGAGATCAGGACCAGCCACCTCACGGGAGGGGCTCTTTCTCGAGCCGAATCAGCCTGCCCTCATTTCCCAGCCCCTCGCGCTGGTAGCGTTCGAGCCGCTCAGCCAATGGGACCGCGCGCGGCGACAGGAAGACAATCAGGGTCTCCGGTCCCGCGGTGGTGTCGAGCTTCAGGCTTCCGGGCAACGTTGTTGAACCTGGCGTGAGCGGCTCGTTGTCGTACTGCACCGTCAACCTGTTCTGCGGGTCGCGCGCCAACACGGTGGCGAATTCCGAAGAGGCAGACTCGATGGTGAGGCGAATCCGGTCTCCCGCGGCGAGCAGCACCCCTTCCTGATATTCGAACGTCTTCGTCCCCCGTAGCACGGCGATGGCGATCTTGGCAGCGCCCCTCGTGGCAATGCGCGGAGGCAGCTCGGAGCCAACGCGGTGAGAAGCGAAGAAGACCAAGGCCAGGACCAGTGCCATTGAGGCTGCTACCAGTGAGCCTCCCCAAAGCCACGGTGAACGCGCCGGCGCCTGTTCTGCCAAGCGAAGCGGGGGCTGTCGCAGTTTGAAGGCCGCTTGCTCCGCCCTGCGCTCGGCGACGTACTGTCGCGCTTCGGGTTGTTCAAAGAGGAGCCGCTCCACGCGTTCGCGTTCCTCGTCCGAGAGATCGCCACAGAGGTAGCGCTCCAGCTCAAGGTCCTTCAGGGGATGAAAGCGAGCTTTGACGCGCGAGTGCATGGGTCAGCTCCCGTTCGCCGTCCGCCGAGCGGAGTCCAAAAAGCGTTCAAGTCTGCGGCGCACGGTTCGCTCGTTGATGTCCAGCCGCTGCCCAATTTCCTCCAGATCGAGCTCGTCGAAATACCGGTGCAGGACGATCTGTCGGGTGAGGTCATCCGCGCGCGCGAGGAGTGCCGCGA
>JBQTKE010000523.1:0-12845 GCA_052386435.1 Myxococcaceae bacterium | reverse complement strand
GACTGCGCGTGACTACCGAACTTCGGCCATCGGTTCAAGCGCCCTTCCTGGGAAATCCTGACGGCCGCCGGTCAGCGGACCCGGAGGAGTTCGACTTCGAAGATCAGCGTGGAGTTCGCGGGAATGGGACCCATTTCCCGGCTGCCGTAGCCCAGCTTGGGCGGGATGGTCAGCTTCCGCTTGCCGCCAACCTTCATTCCGACGATGCCGCGCTCCCAGCCTCGGATGACCTGTCCCGCTCCCAGTTTCACGGACAGCGGTGACCGCCCTTCCGAGCTGTCGAACTTGGTCCCGTTGGTCAGCCACCCTGTGTAGTGGACGTCGACGGTGCGTTCGAAGTTGGCCTCGTCGCCCGTGCCCACCACGAGGTCTTCCTTCACGAGGTCGTCCGGGTACTGAGAAATCTCTTCCTCCGGCGGATCCCCCACGACTTGAGCGGGGCGGGTCGAGGAGCAGGCAGCGAACAACACGGTTCCAAGAATGAGCAGGAGGCGCATGGCGGCGCGTTGTACCAGAGCCATTTCCCCCGTGACATCGCCTCTCCACGAAGGTACGCGGCGAAAACAATGCGCGTGATTGCTCTGATCTGCTGCCTCTCTTTCTCTACCACCGCACTCGCTCAACAAACGCTCAGCACCCCGCCCAGCGTCGCGGCACCCGTCCAATCCCCCAACGACGTCGCGGCGTCACCTTCTCCTGACGGAACGGAAGGCGTTCGATTTGTCCGCGACCATCTCTTGCGGCTCCGGATGAGAGGCTTCGCCGGGTTTTCGGTGAGCCGACTACACGGAGACGAAAAGCTGGGGTTCTTCGCTGGCAACGCGGACGATCTCTTTGCCGAGTCTCCCGCGGCCCTCGAGCTCATCCACACCGTCCGCACCATGCGCATCGTGGGACTGACGATGTATTCGGTGGGCCTGGCCGTGCTCGTTACAGACTTGGTGGCGATCGTCGTTTGGGGCATCAACAACGCATCAACCGCAACCTCGTTCCCGATGGCGCTGTTCACGGGAGGGCTCGTCGTAGGGGGCGTGCTCGGCTTGGTGGGCGGAGCGTTGCTTCAGATCGCCAGTGTGAACGTGTTTGAAGCGATGAACCGGTACAACTCGGACATCCTCAACCAGCAACTTCCTCCTTCCGAGCGTCTTCCTCCTCCGGACATGTTCTCGCAGCGAACGCCGCCTCCGGGTCCGACCCTGCCGCTCCTCCAATTCGGGTTCTGAGATGGCGAAGAAGGCGCTTTCGAAAAAAGATTTGAAGGCGGAATTGGTGGAACAGCTCACGGCCGCGCTGCACGCGCTCGAGCAGGCGCAGAAGGCGACCGTGGCAGGCGCGACGCACGCGGAGGCGAAACCGGAGAACGACAAGGACACGCGCGCGTTGGAACAGCAGTACCTCGCGCGCGGTCAGGCGATGCGTGTGGAAGAGCTGCGGCTGGGGCTTATCGAGCTCAACTCGATGACGACGCGGGCATTCAAAGATGACGAGCAGATCACGCTCGGCGCGCTGGTGACCGTCGAAGAGAATGAGAAGCAGACGAAGATGCTGGTCGCGCCGCAGGGTGGAGGCAGTCGTCTGGCGAAAGGGACCATCCAGGTCGTCACGCCACGATCGCCGCTGGGCGAAGCCATCGCCGGAAAGATCTGCGGCGACGACATCGAGGTCTCTATCGGCGGGAAGATGCGGTCGATGGAGATCGTCGAGGTCGAGTGACGGTGCTTAGAGACATGCGTCGCTGCCCTCCTGTGCGTCGAGCACCCAGTAGCTATACGGATACGTTCCCGTGTTCGTGCCTTCGACGATTCCGTCGAAGTTGTGATCCCTGTTGATCTGAATCTGCGTGGCGGACGCGTCAATGCTCAAAACGACGGGCGTGGTTCTGTCGCAGGTCACAATGCAGAAATCGTAGTCCTGACACTCGACCGCAGCGGTGGTCGACGCGCGCCCAGCAGTCCGCACGTACATGCCTTCGTACTTCTCCGTGAGAACGTTGAGGCTGTCGCGGTTGCTATCCTTGCCGTTGTACGGCGTCGTGAGCGACTCGATGGTGTATGTCGCGTTGAGCAACGTGAGGTTCGACCCGTTGAGCTGGACCACTGTCCCGATAATCGTGAGGATGCGGCCAGGGGCCAGATTCAAATCGGTGGTGCTCAGCCCCATGGGCTGGACCGTGATGCCGTGATTGTCCGCGCCGGTGCCGGCGACATTTCCGTCGACATCCTGCGCCCAGAAGCGGTCGGACGCTTTCGCGGACATCCTCACGGACGTGGTCCTGATCCGGGTCCAATTTGCACGCGGGTGCCGATGGGCACCGAGCTGGGAATGCCGGTCCGAATCGAGTTGATGGTCGTGGAGAAGACGGTGATGGTCCACGTCCGGCTGATGGTGTTGCCGTAGTTTCCGAACTTGTCTTTCGCGCGCACCTGCAGCGTGTGCGAGCCCTGAATCAGGTTGGAGACTGAGAAAGCGGCAGCTGCGGTGCACGAACCAAAGTTGGCAGCAGCGTCGAATTTGCACTCGTACGTGTACGGCGAGTCCGAACCGCTCGGGTTGGGAGTGAACGTAAAGGACGCGCTGGTCGAGTTCACGGTGGCCGCGTTCGCCGGCGCTCCGTTGATGACCACGTCTGGTCCTGTGGTGTCATTCACAGCCGTCCAGCTTCGCGTGACGACGGTTCCGATATTTCCGAAGCGGTCTTTGGCCTGTACTTGGAGCGAATGAGATCCCGCCGCCAGCCCGGACGCGGTAAACCCAGAGGGGCAGCTTGTGAACGTCGCAGCGCCGTCCAACTTACACTCAAAGGTGAAGGGCGTCGGCTCGTTCGTGGGAAGCGGCGTGAACGTGTAGTTGGCCGTGAAAGTGTTGACCGTATCGCCCTGTCCAGGCGTGCCCATGATGGTCACCCCTGGACCCGTGGCGTCCACGGTGATCGCGATCTGCTGAGTCGCAGTCAGTGTGGTCACGGTGTCCGTACCCGTGACTTGGAACGTGTGAGTGCCGGCGCTCAGGCCGGTGAAGGTCTGCCCGGGCGTGCACGACACCGCGGTGAGCGCGTCGACCTGACAGGAGTACGTCACGTTCGTTTCCGTGGTGAACGTCGCCATGAAGGAGGTTCCGACAGTGGCGTTGTTCGCCGGCGCGGTGATGTTGATGGTCGGGCCGGGAGAGACAGAGAAGTTGCGCGTGGCAGGCGTGGTGTCGACCGCGCCGCCCGAATCCTTCGCCCGAACGCTGAAGGTGTAGCCGGCTGAAACCGCGAGCGTCGTGTAGGCCTTGGGCGAAACGCACGCCGTGAACTCCGTTTCCGTCGGCGCGAGCTGGCACTCGAACGACACGCAGATGTTCGACGTGAACGCGAACTGCGGATTGGGGCCCGTGCGGTGCGCGAGTCTATCGACACCCGCCGCGTCACCGCGCTGTCGCCCACGGCTCACACGGCCTCACCCCTTCGCACAATCGGCGTTCACGCATAATCCCGCGCACACAACGAATCCGCGGTGCACGAACCTTCCGCGGCAGAACCGGGTCGACGCTCGGCCTACTGGTTCACCACCATGACCGCCGACCCGTTTTTGCCATGACCTCTCAGCACTAATCGTCGTGGCACCATGGTCGCTGCATCAGCGCTCGAGGGTGCGGACCGCGCAATCGTTCGCGAGCGGCGAGCCCAACTCGCTCAAAGCGTGCCTGAGATCCCGAGACAACTGCTGAGCGGGTGGCAGGCTCTGCCCACCCACGAGAATCTGATTGTAGAAACCGTCGATGCGGACGGCGCGCGCGTCGCGGTGCGGAGCGCAGAGTTCGGCCGCGGCAAAGCGCTGCGAGCGAGGCGGCGACGGCAGGAGGTTGATGATGGCCACACCACCGTCGTCCAGTTTGCGAGCGATTAGACCGGGCAGCGGGTTGAAACTAACGTCCGGCTTAATCACGTCGCCGCTCACCTGCTGGGACAAGTCCTCAATGATTCCTTCGAACCTTCCTGATTGAGCGCGAAGCCAAGCGGACGCCTCACCCTCTTCGACGTTGACGTCGCCCGCCCATGCGCCCGCGACACGTTGAAACACCGGGACGGCCGTGACGTCGAGATCGACTGCGTGCACACTCACGGGAGACCCGAGAGCACGAAGCGGTGCCATCACCCCACCCGCCGCAAATCCGAGCATCGCGAGTCGACCATCGCCCACCAACATCGCCGCCAGCGCGGCCATCACGTCGAACACGCTGTGCGTGGGGCCCGGCAGTCTCGGAAGCTCGCTGACGACATGACCCGCGTGAAGCACTCGAGCACCACGACGCGTCTCAATGATCTGCACGGAGGTGACGCCCTTCTTGACTCTGCGGCGCGAGAGCGCGCCAGGCGGGACTCGAACCCACGACCCCCGGCTTAGAAGGCCGGTGCTCTATCCAGCTGAGCTACTGGCGCGTCGGGGCGGAACCAACCACGCCGTCCGACCTGGGTCAATGCTCGCTGGTTGACGGAGACTGCGGTGGCTTCCTTCACTTGCCCCTAGAAACCGAAGGCTCCCGGAGAATTGCGAACAACTCCGGGAGCCCTCGAAGATCGGGGCGAAAGGATTTGAACCTTCGACCCCCTGCGCCCAAGGCAGGTGCGCTACCAGGCTGCGCTACGCCCCGAAAAAGCGGTGTCTTCTTAAAACCATCCTCAGCCACCACGCAAGGCCAGCAGATGGGGTCGCATCTTTCTGAAGGCGTTTCCCCGGTGCGAGATCCGAGACTTCTCCTCCGACGTCACCTCCGCCATGGTTTTTCCCAGCTCGGTCACGAAAAAGAGGGGGTCGTAGCCAAAGCCACCTCGACCCTTCGGCGCGTGCAGAATTCGTCCCTGACACTCGCCTTCTTCCACGGTGACCGTGTTCCCGGGCAAAGCCAAGGCGAGCGCGCAACGGAAGGACGCGGTGCGTTTCTCATCCGGCACGTCGGTTAGCGCGTGAAGCAGCTTCTGAATGCGCGCCAAATCATCGCCCTCTGCATAGCGCGCGGAGAGAACACCGGGCGCGCCGCTTAGAGCATCGACGCAAAGACCGGAGTCATCCGCGAGCGTAGGCATCCCCGTGGCTTCTAGATTCGCGAGTGCCTTCTTGCGAGCGTTGCCTTCAAACGTCGGTTGATCCTCAACGACCTCGGGCATGCCAGGAACGTCTTCGAAGGAGAGCACCTGCAGCTCATTGCCAAACAGCTCGCGCAGCTCCTTGAGCTTGCCCTTGTTGCGGGTGGCGAAGAACAAGCGCTTCATCCCAGCACCTGCTTCTGCAGCGTCATCAACTTCGCGCATGTCGCCAACCCAGCATCGAGCATGGCGTCCATCTGTTTGCGATCGAACGCGCCGTGCTCCGCGGTACCCTGCACCTCGACCAATTTGCCCTCTCCGGCCGCGACGATGTTCATGTCCGTCTGCGCGGTCGAGTCTTCGCTGTAGTCGAGGTCCACCATCACCTCCCCCTTCACGATGCCCACGGAGACCGCTGCAACGGGAGTGAGCGCGGGCATCACGGAGAGGAGACGCGAATCCTTGAGCTTCCTGACCGCGAGGACGAGCGCGACGTAAGCCCCAGTAATCGACGCGGTTCGGGTGCCGCCGTCCGCTTGAAGCACGTCACAGTCGAGCGTGAACGTGCGAACGCCCAGCACGTTGGTCTCGACCGCGGCGCGCATTGATCGACCGATGAGCCGCTGAATCTCCAGCGTTCGCCCACCCTGCTTACCCTTGGCCGCCTCACGAGCAGAGCGAGTATGGGTGGAGCGCGGAAGCATTCCGTACTCGGCGGTCACCCAGCCCACGCCCTTACCCATCAGGTGGGGAGGAACGCGTTCTTCGACGGAACAGGTCACCAAGACCTTGGTGTCGCCAAACTCCACCTGAACCGAGCCCTCCGCGTGCTTGGTCACGTGGGGAATGATCTTCACCGGCCGCGAATCAAGGAGGCCGCGCTGGAAGGAACGCATCAAAAGGGCTCCGGGAAAAAGGAGCGGTCTTCCTAGCAGAGACACTGCTCAACGGCACCTTCGAGAAGCTACCGGCGGGCGGCTTGGGCTTCCCGCTTCTCCAGCTCTCGCAGGAAGGCGCCGGCACCTTCGGCGATCGCGGCGGCAAGCTGTCGCTGGTACGCCTCTTCGCGGAGCCGTCGGCCTTCTCGAGGATGGGAGATGTAACCAACCTCCACGAGCACTGCCGGGGCATCAATCCCAGTCAGCACAGAGAACGGAGCCTGGTGCACGCCGCGGTTGTTCGCTTTGGTCTCGCCGATCATCCGCTGATGGACGAGGTAGGCGAGCCGCGACGATTCGGCGTGGGCTTCGCTGCGCTGCAAGTCGGCCAAGATGAACGCCAGCGTGTTGGTGGTACGAGACGGGGTGAGCCGCACCGGCGCTTCGGCGTTCTCGCGATCCACCGTGGTCATCACGTCCTCAGAGGCGTTGGCGGAGAGGAAGAACGTCTCGATGCCCTCGGTTCGCTCGCGCGCTTTACGCGTGGGCATGGAGTTGGCGTGAACCGAAATGAAGAGATCCGGTTGATGCCGGTTCGCCAGCATCACGCGATCGACCAGGGCGACTTGCACATCGCGCTCGCGGGTGAGCAAGACCTTCGCGCCGTAACGTCGCTCCAGCTCCGCCTTGAGCTTCTGCGCGATCGACAATGCCAGGTGTTTCTCCATCAACCCGGCCGGACCGGCGGCGCCATCTTGCGTACCGCCATGCCCCGGATCGATCACCACGCGGGGCGAGCCCAACGCCGTCGCCGCTCCCAGCGCGGCGGACAACATCAGCGCTCTGGAGAGGGTGCGTTTCACTCGGGCGTCATCGTAGCGAAGCACCCTCCCCGCTTGGAATGTCGGGCCGCGCCCTTCAACTACCGCGGACGTACTCCTTCTGCATCAACTGCAGCACCGCTTCCGCCGACGTCACGTCGTCTTTCTCTGAGTGGTCGAGCACGCCTTGCAGAGTCCCGTAGTTGTGCACGGCCTGAAGGACGTCCAGCTGCTCTTCAGAGAGATCGCGCAGCGGCGCGGTCAGCGGCATGGCCAGCGAGAGCGGCGCGGTGGGGTTGGGTAGCTGCGCCTGAATGCGCTTGAACTCGTCCAGCTGCCGGAGCGCGTCCATCAGCAGCGCTTCGGTCGACGTGTCCAGCTCCACCATGAACTCTTGCGTGTCTGGCGGCTGCAGCTCGAAGTCACCCACTTCCCAGTGAATGATCCGGTTGAAGCTCTTGAGGGGGCCGAGATCGTGGTTCTCGTCGATCACCGCGTAATAGACCTTGCCCTGGCGCAGGAAGATGCGCGCCTCGTGCTCGTTGCGGACCGCCAGCACGCCGTTCTTCTTCGACGTATGAAAGAGCTGGAGCAAGTCGGGCAGCGGGACCTCTTCGATCTTTCCAGTCATCGACGACGACTTGGTCGTCCGCGCCTGTACCGCCGCGACTTCTTCCAGCCGCGCCTTCACCGCGTTCTCGTCGAGATCCTGCGCGCCCTCGCCCTGGTGGACGAGCTTGAGGATCGAGGTGCCGATCAAAATGCGGTCGCCCTCTTTGATGCGAGCCTGCTTGATCTTCTCGCCATTGACGAAGGTGCCGTTGGTGGAGCCCAGGTCTTCAATCGTGATCTTCCCGCCCGCCGCGGTGATCTTCGCGTGCTTGCGCGAGACCATGTCCTCGACCAGGACCATGTCGAGCTCGCTCGACCGGCCGATCACGATCTGCTTCTCCATCTTCAAGGGGAACTCGCCACCCTGGTACTTCCCAGAGATGAAGCGGAGCGCGAAGGCTTTGGCTGCGCTTCCTGAAGTGGAGGGGCTCACGGTGCGTTCAACCTTCGGACTTGCCGCTCTCGCGGACCAGGTTCAGGTACATCTCGGCGCTCTTGTTGCCCGGGCTCATCCCCAACACCTCTTCCCACGCCTTCACCGCATCCGCCTTCCGCCCTGCCGAGTAGAGGGCGATTCCGTGGTGGATGCGCCCGGGGAGGAAGTTCGGATTCTGCCGGACAATCTCTTCGAACTCAGCAATCGCCTCCACGTGGCTGCCCAGGTCTCGGCACGCATCGCCCAACTTGAGACGGATGTCGACGAACTGAGGGCACATCGCCAGCGCGCGGCGGTACTCGACGATTGCTTCAGCGTGCATGCCGCTGGAGCTGTAGGCGTCGCCAATGTCGGCGTACATGTTCGCGATCTTCCCTTTGACGAAGGGATCCAGCTTGCCGGGAGCGTTGCGCTGTCGCGTGAGCGCTGCCTGGTAGACCTCCTTGGCCTCCCGGTACTTCCCCATGTCGTTGTAGATGACCGCCAGGTTCAGAGCGGCTTCCGTGTACGCGGGGTTGAGACGAAGCGCCGCCTCGAACGAGCGCTGCGCTCGGGCGAACTGACCCTGGTCGTGGTAGACGATGCCCAACATGTTGTAGACGTCGGCGAACGACTGGTTCTGCTCGACGACCTGGGCCAGGTACTTCTCCGCCTGCGAGAACTGCTTCTTCTCGAAGTAGCCGCGACCGAGCGTCAGCAGCTGCTTGAGCGCTTCGTCCATTCCAAGGTCCCCTTCTCCACTCCAAGCGGCGTGCGCGTAGCCTACCCGACCTCCCCCGAATTGCAGAAGAATCCACCTCTCAC
Source organism: Myxococcaceae bacterium (assembly GCA_052386435.1). GTDB lineage: Bacteria > Myxococcota > Myxococcia > Myxococcales > Myxococcaceae > JBQTKE01. Next base: position 4,226 of record JBQTKE010000523.1, on the reverse strand, counting down.
ACCACAACCTACTGTGGGACAGGGGGCGACTGCGCCAAGGTCCAGGTTCCGTCTCGCTGCTCCCACCGCAGCTCGATGTCTCCCCTCTCCTCGATGGGACGGTCCATCCGTGAACCGGTGAGAAGAAAAGTCTCCACCACCCGGGCGGAGTCGCGCTCCAGCCGCAGGTGCCAGCTCTTGACGGCGTAGCGACGGTCGCGCAGTTCGCCATCCGGTTCGGAGAGCGCGAGGCGGCGGACGTTTAGCGCGGCGATGAGGCCGGTGAGCTGCGGGGCGAGTCCGCGGGAGGGCTTCAGATCCTTGAAGACAATCCGCTCCACGCCCAACGAGCTGACCTCGGTCCGGCCGAGCGTGCCCTCAAAGTCGAGCGTGGCGTGGGCGAGCGCGTCGTGCTCCGTCTCGAAGACGACGCTGATGCGATCGAAATGGACACGGCGGGCAACGAGCGGCGTGGAGAGTCCCGGCACGGTGAGCGTGAGCCCGTCCTTCTCCGTGAGTTTGATCTGCTCCAGGATTTCGCTCTCGGGACCGGCGGCGAAGCGCAGCAGCGGCCGAATGAAGACCGCAACGCAGAACACAGCAGCGCCCAGAGCGACGAGAAATCCCAGCGCGCGGCGGCCCTCGGTGGTCACGTGCTTCGCTTCGGGAGAGCGCTACGTCCCCAGCAGCTTCTGAGCGCGCTTGGCGGCCGGCGTGTTGGGCATGGTGGCGATGATGGTCCGCAGCGTCTCCTCCGCGTGCGGTTTGTCCTTCAGCTTCAAGTACGCGTCGTGGAGACCAAAGAGCGCCTCTTCGTCATAGCCCACGCCCGGGTAGTTCCTGATGACGTAATTCAAACGCCCCACCACCGCCGGCCAGCGATTCCGCTTCGCGTAGAACCCCGCGACGTACATCTCGTGATCCGCCAGCCGCTTCCTCGTCTCTTTCGCGTACTTCTCCGCCTCCGGCATGTACTGAGACTTCGGATACGTGCGCTGGAAGTCCTGCATCGCCTTGAGCGTGTTGCGAACCTCGACCTGATCCTTCTCGCGCGACGACGGGAGGACGAAGAGATCAGACGGAATCTCTTTGTAGTGGGTGAACGCCGCTCGGTACGCCGCGTAGTCGACCCGGCCATGCGTGGGGTGCAGCTTCACGAAGTTCTGGTAACGGTCGCGCGCCTCGGTGAAACGGTCGCGGTCGAAGTCCGTGTCCGCGAGCAGCAGCTCCGCTTCCTTGGATGCTTCCAGGAACGGGAACTTGCTCTTCACGTGCTCGAAGTAGCGTTCAGCCTCGACGTAGTTGCGCCCGTCCAACGCTTCCCTGCCCAGCTTAAGATTGGTCTCCGCGTCCTTGGCGTAGTCTGGCTCGGCGGAGTTGGTGGCATCGCCGAAGGTCTTGCAGCCGGCGAGCAGCAGGAGCGACAAGAGAACGACGGGCTTGAGCGTGGTGTGCATGGTCGGAAGAGAAGAAACCCGGAGCATTTAGTCCCGTTGAGTATGGGGATCCAGCACCGGTTCGCCCAGGAGGGCCGCCGCGAGGTCTGCTTCGAACCCGCGCGCGGCAAGCAGGCGTTCAGCGCGGGCGCGGTCTTTGACGGAGAGGGAGCGGGAGAGAAGTCCTTTGTTTTCGAGCAGCCGGCGGGCAAGGTTTTCGTTCGAGGCGCCCAGCTCGCGGCACGCGGTCTTCACGGCCTGCTTCGCATCACTCTCAGGGACGCCGCGAGCGACGAGTCTCTGCACCACTCCGGCGGGACCCATCTTCGCTTCGCGGAGCAAGCTGGTTGCACGGGTGCGCGCATAGGACGCGTCGTCGAGGTAGCCCAGCTCCACCACTCGGGTCAGCGCAGTGCCGATTGCCCTCTCCGAATAGCCCCGTCGCTGCAGGCCCAGCTCCAGCTCACGTCTCGTACGGGCGCGCATGGAGAGAAGCCGCACCGCGTGATCCGTCGCCCGCTGGGGATCGTCGATGCTTTCAGGGAGTTCGGACATCGCCGGGAGGCTCTAGCACGGGGGTCTGCCACTGAGTGGTCACTGCGCTTCCATGCTCCATCTAAATGCCTGATCCAAGCAGCAGACGACGGATCGAAGGCAAGTGGTTATAGGGGTTTGACGCCTGGCTTAGGCACTGCATCTCATTTTCTCGCTTTCTAAGGAAGAGCCCATGGTGTGGCTCGCCAAGAAAGGAGGTCAGTCATGGCTGTTGGAAAAGCTGGCGGTGGTGGCGGCATTCAGAAGCAGATCGAGAAGCTCCAAGAGAAAAACGACCTCACCTTGCCCGCCGCGCGGCAGAAGAAGGCGGACGATCAAAAGGCGACCACTCGGATCGGCCCCGATACCTGGTCTCCCGCTCGCTGAGGTCCACGCAGGGCCGGTTGTGCTAATCCCTCCGGAATGCACCCGACCCTCGCGCGCTTCCTGAATCTGGACGTCGCGGCGGACGCGCTCTACCGCGACCAGCTCGGCCAGGTTCTAAAGGCCGACGAAAAGCCGTACGTAGAGCTGGCGCGCCAGGCCCCTGACCAGCGCGCCGCGATCCTCGCTTCCCGCCGCGCGCCTCACCCGTCGGATGAAGCGCAGCAGGCGCTGTTGTTCCTCGCCGCCCATGCCGCCGTCGGAGCCGTGCGAGAAGACGGAACGTTGGGCCCCCTGGTCCAATCCGCGGAGAAATCCCTCAAGGACGAAGGCGCTTCGAAGGAAGAGGTCGACTCGTTCCTCGCGTCGCTCTTGCTTGAAGAAGCGTTCGGTTACGACGAAGGCGCGGACCACTTCGACCACTCGTTCCTCGAAGAGACCCTCCAACTCGTTCCGGAGCTGGCTCGGCTCACTCGAGAACGCGTCGAGGCGCTGATCGAAAGCTTCACGCGCAGCGCGGACGAAGGCTGGCGCCGCGCGCACCACGTCGCGGCGAACGCTCTGATCGAAATCGCCTGGGAAGACGGACCCGAGCCCATCAATCCCGAGCACGTGGAGAACGCACTCGAAGTGGCCGGGCGTCGGTTGGGCAAAGCAGAGTCCGCGAAGGCCGCAGAGGCGACACGGAGATTCGTGGAGTGGCTGGAGAAACAGCGCCTCGTCGGAGCTCAGCGCCGGACGTACTTGATCGAAGCGATCAACCGTTCGTCGGGCGGAGCACCCACTGCGAATACCCCGCTGAACTGACTACTCCGGCCGACGAGCTCCCGGAGAGTCGCCAGGGGTTGGGCATTCCGGAGGCAACAAATCCGCGCGTCCCTTCGACTTGTTCGGTCGCGACCGCCTAACTACCCTGTTGCGCATGAGCGGCGTCCGAGCAGAGATCGATCCTCGGGATCAGCTGGACCAGAGGACGCTCCTACGTGATGTCAGCTGGAAGCAGTATCAACAGCTCCGACGAATGAGGGGTGAACGGGCCGTGCCTCGGCTCACGTACCTCAAAGGGACGATCGAGCTGATGACGCCTTCGCGCCAACATGAGTTTTTGAAAGAAAGCCTCGGCAGGTTGTTCGAAGCCTACGCCGAGGAAGCCGGTCTTGACGTGAATGCCTTCGGCTCGTGGATGCTCGACGACGAATCCGCGGAATCAGGGGCGGAGCCGGACAAGTGCTACAGCCTCGGCGAGTCCGAGAAGGACCGACCCGACCTGGTGATCGAAGTCATCTGGACTTCCGGCGGCGTTGGCAAACTCGAGATCTATCGTCGACTCGGAGTGCCCGAAGTCTGGTTCTGGGAGCGAGGCCTGCTTCAGGTTCATCAGCTCAGGAGAGGCCGCTACGCCAAGGCGAGACGCAGCCGCGTGGCCCCGGACTTTGATCTGGCGCTGCTCGCTAAGTTCGCGCTGGAACCCAACCAGTCCATGGCAGTCCGCGATTTCAGGAGAGCGCTGCGGCAGCGTCGGCACGTCACCTGACCGAACCAGGAGGCTCCCATGGCGAAAAGCGCTCGAATCTCCGCTTCGATTTCCGACCGCACTCGGGAACTGATGGAGAGGTACGCCGTCAGAAGCGCTCGATCTTGAAGTCGTCGTCCCCGGCCGGCTGAGGGGCTTCAGCAGGTTTCTGCGCGGGGGCTCTCGGCGCGAGGGCAGGGGGACGTGCGGCCTGGTGGGTCGGAGGCGCCGCGGCCGGAGCGGCCGGAGCGCCTTTCTGAGCGAACGCCGCCGAGCCCGGGATCGGCTTGGCCTCACCCGGCTTCCCGTCAAAGTCGTCCCACTTGGAGTCCGACGTAGCGCTGATGCCGGAGAAGCGCAGCGCGAAGTCATCCGGGTTG
>JBQTKE010000522.1:0-6310 GCA_052386435.1 Myxococcaceae bacterium | reverse complement strand
GAAGCTGTGGCACTCGTACCGAGGCGGCGAAGAGCTCGCGATTGAGAACGCGGTGAAGGCGTTCACCCATAGCACCGGGCAAAGAGTCGAGCTGCTCGCGGTTCCGCATGACGCGTTCGCCGCGAAGCTGGAAGCGGCGATCCCCCACGGCAACGGTCCAGACGTCTTCATCTTCGCGCACGAACGCGTTCGCTCTTTCGAGCAGCAGGGGCTGATCGCTTCCACCGAGGGGAAGCTCGATCCCAACGCGTACCTGCCCACCGCGCTGAAAGCGTTGGAGGTGAATGGCAAGACGTACGGCTATCCGTTGGCCCTCAAGTGTCTGGCGCTCTACGTGAACAAGGCGCTCGTCGCGCCTCCGCCTGAGACGACCGAGGAGCTGCTGCGCGAGTTGGCGCGACTGTCCAAACCGGAGGAGAACCGCTTCGGCCTGGCTTATGAGTCCGGCGAACCTTACTTCCACGCGGGCTTTCTCTTTGGCTTCGGCGGCGAGCTCTTCGATGCGGAAGGTCACGCGCTGTTCGACAGCGCAGGGCTGCGCCGCTCGCTCGCGTTCGTGAAGCGGTTGCAGGACGCGCGCTTCATTCCAGACGAGGCCACCGGCGCCAAGGTAAAGGGCCTCTTCAATGACGGCCGCGCCGCGATGGTGATCAGCGGTCCGTGGTTCGCCGGAGAGATCGCGCCTTCTTTGCAGTACACGGTGGCGCCTCTCCCGACGGTGACTGAGACGGGTCGCGCGATGCAACCGTTCTTGGGCGTGGAAGCGGCGTTCGTCTCGCCGCACACCGCGCAGCTCAACGCGGCCAATGCGCTGGCGAAGTCACTGTCACTCGGGAAGGCGTCGATTGGCCGAGCGATTCAGGGACGCCAAGTTCCCGCGAACGTCGCCGCCTATGAAGATCCGCGCGTGCGGGATGACGTGTTCCTCACCGCGTTCCGCAGCGCCGCCGAACGCGCGTTGCCCATGCCGAACACTCTGGAGATGAGCAAGACGTGGGAGCCGCTCAAGCTCACCCTGCGCGCGGTGCTGCAAGGCGAGACGCTGCCCGAAGACGCGGGCGCGCTGGCCACCCGTCGCTTCAAGGCGCTGAACCGTCCCAAGCCGCCGGCAGCTCGGCCCGGTGCGTTCATCCTCCTCGGCGCGATCGCGGTCGTGGTGACCCTCATCGTCTGGCGTGCGCGCGCGCCAAGCTCTTCAGTGCCGCTGCGTCGGCGTTATCCGGAGTTGGTTCGCGCGCTCTTCTACGTGACACCCGCCGCCGCGGGAGTCGCTGTGTTGGTGATGATTCCCTTGATCACCGGCCTCTCGCTTTCGCTCTTCCACCACGAAGCAGGGCACTACACGTTCGTCGGGCTCGCCAACTTCGTCGACATCGTCGGTTCGCACGGCTACCGCATCACCGAGCCGCTCAGCTTCTACTTCACGCTCGCGGTCACGATTTTTTGGACGGTCCTAAACGTGCTGTTGCACGTAACGCTCGGACTCGGGCTGGCGATTCTTTTGAAAAACCCGCTGTTGCGACTGCGTGGCGTCTTCCGAGTGCTCCTAATTATTCCCTGGGCAGTGCCTAACTACATCACCGCGCTCATCTGGAAGGGCATGTTCGACCGACAGTTCGGGGCGATCAACGGCGTGCTCATCGCGCTGGGGCTGGAGCCCGTCTCGTGGTTTTCACGCTGGGCCACGTCGTTCGCCGCGAACGTCTCCACCAACACGTGGCTGGGCTTCCCCTTCATGATGGTCGTCGCCCTGGGCGCGCTGCAGTCGATTCCGCAGGATCTCTACGAAGCCGCGGAGGTCGACGGAGCGTCAAAGTGGGCGCAGTTCCGCCGCATCACGTTGCCCTTGCTGCGACCCGCGCTCTTGCCCTCGATCATTCTCGGCAGTGTCTGGACATTCAACATGTTCAACATCATCTATCTCGTCTCCGGTGGAGAGCCGGGCGGCGGCACGGACATCCTCGTCTCCGAGGCCTTCCGTTGGGCATTCCAGAGGAATCAGCAGTACGGCTTCGCCGCTGCGTACTCAGTTCTGATCTTCGTGGTGCTGCTCGGGTACTCCGCGTTTACCAAGCGCGTGTCACGTGCCGCGCAGGAGTCGATCTCATGAGCGCGGTGTTCTCTTTGCGCCCGCGCGCCAACGTTCAGCTCGACGGTTCCTCTTGGCGTCGGGACGCGAGCCTCCGCGCAGCGCGGGAGGCTTCGTTATGAAGCGACATCCGTGGCTCATGGTCGCACTTCTTCACGCGTTCCTTGTCGTGGTCTGTCTGCTCACGCTCTACCCGGTGCTCTGGGTGGTGAAGATGGCGCTCTCTCCCACGACCGGGCTGACGCTCTCCGCGAACCCCTTCCCTTCTGAAGTCACCTTCGAGCATTTCCGCGCGGTTCTCTTCGCGACCAGCTCAAGCGGGCAGTGGTTGTTCGGGCGCCAGCTGCTCTCGAGCATCGTCGTGTCAGGCGCGACGACATTGGTCGGTCTGGTCCTCGCGGTGACCGCCGCGTACGCGCTCTCGCGGTTCCGCTTTCCGGGCAAGGAGGGCGGAATGCAGCTGCTGCTGGTGACACAGATGTTCCCAGCCACGCTGATGATGGTGCCGCTCTATTCCATCTTGCAGAAGCTTCACCTCTTGGATTCACTCTCCGGCCTGGTCTTGGTCTACGCGACCAGCTCGCTCCCCTTCTGCATCTGGATGCTCAAGGGCTACTTCGACACGCTCCCGCGCGAGCTCGAGGAAGCGGCGATCATGGACGGCGCCTCTCCCGGCCAGGTCTTCATTCGCGTGGTCCTTCCTCTTGCCCGACCCGCGCTTGCGGTCACCGCGCTCTTTTCGTTCATGACCGCGTGGAACGAGTTCATCCTCGCCGCGACGCTGCTCAACGACGCGTCGCTCTTCACGCTGCCTGTCGCGCTCCAGCGCTTCGTCGGTGAACACAAAGTGGAATGGGGCAAGTTTGCCGCGGGTGCGCTGATCGTCTCCGCTCCCGTGATGGCCCTGTTCTTCACCCTGCAGAAGCACCTTGTCGGAGGACTCACCGCAGGCGGTGTCAAAGGTTGACGGGATATCTGAACGTGCGTACAGTCATCCTCCATTACGGGAGGGGAACGCATGGACACGTTGAAGGCAGAAGTCGGTGAGCTGATTCAGCTCTTCGAGACGGATCTCGAAGGGCTCAAGTTTCCGGACCTCGATGCGAACGTGCTCGCCAGCGCGCTCGGACGCGCGAAGGAACGGCACCTGAAAGTCGCCGAGGCTGAGGCCGCGCTTCACGTCGCTCTGACCGCCTTTGAGGAAGAGCGCGAGGTCGTTCTTCGCAAAGCACAGCGGGCTTTGGCCTACGTGCGCGTGTATGCGGAGAACGATGAGGCTTTGATCGCGCGCATTGATGCGCTCGCGCTCAGCAGTAAGGCACACCGGCCTCCGCCAGCAGAGCGCAACGCGGAGGCTCCGCGACGGAGGGGCCGGCCGAAGAAGGTCCTGGGTCCAGAGCTCTTCAGCCCCGCACCATCGGAGCCCGTCGCCGCGACGCAGTGACTTCTCTGTGCAGATACCTCAGGCCTTCTCAGCTCGGCGACTGATCAGCAGGCGGGCGAACCCCGTTGTCGGGTGCGGCGCTTCGACCGGAGCGGATGCGGGCAAACCAGTTGTCGATGAAAAGGTGCCGCCGGCGGCTCGTTTTCAACGACAGAACGGCCGGGGGAGTTCTGCTCAGTGAACGTAGGCCGGCGGCCGCGAACCGAGGATGCCTCGGTGGACGTGAGCTCGACCCATGGCTCCTCGGGCGAGCGGCTGCGCCCGTGTGATCGCTTGAACGGCTCGCTTCGCGATCCACTTGAGGCCGGCCCAGGCGTCGGCCATGAGTCGACCTGGAGCGGAGGGAGAAAGAATGCGTTGAGTGGAGCCGAACTGGCCCGCTCCGACGCCTCGCTCGTACACCATCTTTCCGCCCAGCCCGGCGGTGTAGAGGATGGTCCCAACGAGTGTGACGCCGGTGATGACTTGTCCCGCGGCGGGCCGGTTGAAGAGGCGGTACGCCAAGACTGCGGCAGCGCCCAAGGTTACAAGGAGATTCCCTGAGCCATGGACGAAGACCATGTCCGCGGTCATTGGATCTCTCAATCGAACCTCGCGCGCGGCGGCCAGCCCGGTCACTCCGGCGAGGACCGCGGCGCCGACTCCCGCGAACCAGAGCTGACGGCCGGCGCTCTCCCAGCGTTTGTCGCCGGTTGCGAAGGCGTACGTGTCGACCGCGGCTGCGGTAGGGATGAAGGCCAGAGGTAAATGGACCAACGCAGGGTGAAGCGCGTGCAGCGGCATGGACATACGAGTCCCTCCCAGCCGGGAAAGTAGTCACGCTGGCACGCGCAGGGTTCTCGCGAAAAAGACCGCGCGCTCGGCGGGTGCCCCAACGTACGCGAACGACTACAGTCCCGCGCCCTATGTGCGTACGACCTGAGGTTTCTCCAGCTGGCTGCACGGCGGCCTTACCTCTGTCTGCTTACCAGCCTGGTGAGAGCACGCTGGGCATCGGTGGCTTCCAGGCGCGGGCGATCACAGCGGTCAGTCCCGCGTCGGGTTCTCAGAACGGAGGCGACCGCGTCACCCTGACCGGCTCCAACTTCGAAAACGGGGCTCGCGTCTTCTTCGGGAAGGCGGAGGAAAGGACATTCAGCTCGCTTCCCGCGCATCGCTCAGCGTCACCACGCCTTTCGGTTCGCGCGTTCACTCGGGGCGCCGCTTTGCTACGGCGACCTGAACGGACAAGGCGCGAACAACGGCTTCGCCGCTCCGTTGGGTCAGGCCACGCTCCCCTGAAACGTCTAATCCGCGTCCTTGACACCCATCTGGCTGCTTTGTAGAAGGCCCGCGTTGTTGGGGCGCAGCAGGGCGGATAGCTCAGCGGCAGAGCGTCGCCCTTACAAGGCGAGGGTCACAGGTTCAATCCCTGTTCCGCCCAAGCAGCAGTGATGTCCTGGGGAGTTAGTTCAGCTGGTTAGAACGCCGGCCTGTCACGCCGGAGGTCAGGGGTTCAAGTCCCCTACTCCTCGTAGCTTACGAAGTGAGAGCTGAAGTCAAAATGTCGTGGTTGGACTCCCGGTCGGCGTCCTTCGTTCTCTAACGGAGGCCGATGCGAACGTTCGGGATTTGCGGATAAGTTCTCTGTCCCGGAGCACAGGCATCCGTCGCAAGTGCGAACGGCAACTCGACGTGCCTTGGCCGACGACATGAAATGAAGATCTTCATTGTCGCCGCGCACGTACCACCGTCTTGCGCCTGCGTGAGCTATGGGCCGCAGATCAAACGGGGTCCGCTCGATTTGGCGGGGGCGAATTCGCACTCGGCCGGGCTCGACAGTAACCAAGGCACCCCCTTTCAGCTGGTCGCCATGGCTTTCGACTGCACGCAGGCACATGACGGCCTGCAACCTCGCGCCGATGTCGACCAGACGGATGATGCGGCGTGTTTATCGACTGCCTTCCTGCAGCGGGGCAACAGCGTGGCCAGTTTGAGATGCCATGGCGCTGCGGCTGGAAGACTACGCACTGATTGGTGACATGCAGTCGGCCGCGCTGGTCGGCAACAACGGGTCGATCGACTGGCTCTGTTGGCCGCGCTTCGACTCAGACGCCTGCTTCGCGGCGTTGCTCGGAAGCCAGGACAATGGGCGGTGGCTCGTCGCGCCCGCGGGTGGCGTACGCAAAGTCTCGCGCCAGTACCGCAACAGGTCGCTCGTGTTGGAGACGACCTTTGAGACAGAAGACGGCGTGGTGCGGCTCATCGACTTCATGCCGGTACGCGGCAGCGAGCCTGACCTGGTCCGAATTGTCGAAGGCGTCTCAGGCCGCGTTCCCATGCGCATGGAGCTCAGGGCGCGCTTTGGCTACGGGAGTCGCAAGCCTTGGGTTCGCCGCTTCAACGGTGACCGCACCCAGATGGCAGGACCTGAGATGTTGCAGCTCCATACGGACGTGCCGATCACGGACGTTGAAGCGGACGGCTGGACCGCGGACTTTTCGGTCGAAGCCGGGCAGCGCATTCCGTTCCTGCTGGCGTGGCACCACTCGTACCACGAGCCGGCGCCGCCCATTTCTCCGCTCCCCGCTCTCGAAGAGACGGAGGCGTGGTGGCGGGAGTGGTCGGCGCAAAGCAAGCGGGCCTGTGTTGGGCCCTTCCGCGAAGAGATGCGATCGTCGCTGCGCGTTCTCAAGGCGCTCACGTACTCGCCCACGGGCGGGATGGTCGCCGCGCCCACGGCATCGCTTCCCGAAGCGCCGGGAGGGGTCCGCAACTGGGACTACCGCTTCTGCTGG
>JBQTKE010000521.1:0-6964 GCA_052386435.1 Myxococcaceae bacterium | reverse complement strand
GCCCGTCGCAGGAGCGCACTACGCCGCGGCGGTGGAGAAGTTTTTGAAACGCGCTCAGGAGGCGGCGTGGGGAGCGCTTCCGTCCGCGGCGGAAGCGCCCGGCGGCTACCACCCCACGCCCTCGCTGTTTCCGCCCTCAATCGGTTCGAATCCCGGCTTCGGTCAGCTCCGGCCCACGCTCAATGAAGCACCGCCTCGGGGCTACTTCGCCGCGCTCCGTCCGGTGGGTGCGCTCGCTCGGCGTTTTCTCCTGTGTGAGGGCGGTGGCGGCAGCCTGGTCGTGGTCGATCCCCACGCTGCCGTGGAACGTTCCCGCGCGTCAGAGCTCGCTCAGCTTTTGCGCCATGGCGAGGATCCCTCACAGCGCTCACTCTTCGCCGCGACCGTGGAGCTGTCGCCGGGAGAGGCGAAGTCGCTCACGCCGCTGCTCGCCGAGCTGGAACGTATTGGGATCGAGATCGAACCTTTCGGTGGCAGCTCCTTCGCGGTGAAGTCGCTTCCTCTCATGCTTTCGGAGATCGACGCGCGGGAGCTGCTGACGACCCTCGCCGCGGGCGATTCTGTCGCGGAGTCAGTGGGCGCGCTGGCCTGTCTCGCGGCGCGAAGCGTCTCGCACGAGCTCACCCCGGCGGAGACGCGCTCCCTGTTTCAAGCGTTGGAGCGGGCAGACTTCGAGGCGCGCTGCAAGCACAGTCAGATCGTGATCTTCGAGCTGCCATTTTTAGAGCTTGAACGACGCGCTCGAGAATGAAGCGATGTCGCAGGCCCGTGGTAGAAGGGCTGCCCGCATGGCTTCCGACGACAAAGACCTAGCCCTCCGAGCGTTGAACCTTCCGAACCCCGGCCCCACGGTGCCGGTCGGCTACGCCGAGAAGACGATGGCGACGCTGATGCAGATGCACTCGGAGATGATGGACGAGAAAGAGCGGCGCATGGACGTGTACCGCCGGCTCGCGCACTCAGAGCAGACAGTGGCCGAGCTGCGGACGTACATCCAAATTCTCGAGGAGCGTCTGGCCCTCGCGGAGAGCGTCACGGACCCGAAGAAGGCCGCGGCGGTCAAACCTCCCCCTACGGTGAAGCCCGCGCGCGCTCCGGATACAGAGGAGCTGCGGCGTACTGGCCCGGCGCCCAAGATTCCCAATCCCTTTCGCCGTGCAGCAGAGGCCACGGCAGCAGCAGCAGCCGGTGCGCCCGCCCCCGCGGTGGCCCGCTCCGCCATCCCCACTCCTTCCGCGACCGGGGTGAGACCCCCGCCGACGGCGCGTCCACCCGCGGTCGGAGATCGAACGCTCGTCTCAACGCCGCCGGTGGATATGACGCCGGCGAAGGCGCCCGCGGCGACGGGCACTGCGGCACAGCGTGCTCTGACGGTGCCGGGCGGCATTCCCGCGGCGCGCGGTTCTGAAGATCGCACCGATCCAAGTCTGCCGCCGGTGGCTCAGACGACCGTGGCGCGACCTGCGTCTGTGGCCGCGACTGCTCCCTCAGGCCGTCCCGTTCCGCCTGCACCCAGCGGGACCGCCTCTCCGGTGCTCGCGCGTCCACCGGGAGCAGCTCCCGCCCGACCTCCGCCACCTCCTCCCGCTCCCGCGGTGATGCGCCCTCCGTCGCTCGGACCGGCGAACCGCGTGCCTCCCGGAGGCGGTGCCTCTCGCCCGTCGGAACCTTCACGACAGTCGTTCACCTCGTCGCCACTCACCGAGACCGTGACGCTGGATACGGACGGCAAGAAGGGCGAGTTCCCCACGACGTTCGGCACGAGGTTCGGCGCCGGCTTTGGTCCAAAGGAACCCGCTGTGCCGGACGCACCGAAAACGGACGAGCCCAAGTCAGTCGACTCGGACGGGTTCGACTCATGGTGAGCGCGCCGGTCCGTCGCGCCGTTTTGCTGCTCGCTGCGCTGTCCTATTGCACCGCACTCGCGGGTCCGAGCAAACGCGGAAGCGGACGGGTCTCTGTGCAGGGCGGCTGGCGCTTCGGCCTAAACGGCCGTTTCTACGGGAGCGCGGCGGAGCAGGGCTACGAGCGCGAGAAGACGCTGAATGGCGGACCCGCGCTGATGACGGTGTTCGGTTATTCCGCAACGGATCTCATCGAGATCTCCATTGACCCGTTCGTCGCCTACGAGAGCCTGCGGCTGGTCGGCGTGGAGCCGATGAACGCCTGGATCTACGGGGCGATGGTCTCGGCGCGCGTCCAGGGCGAGCCGCTGGGAAAGTGGCTCACGCTCAACATCGGCCTTTCCACCGGTGGCCTCCTGGTCAACGTGACGGGCGGCGGTCACACCGGTGTGGAAAGTTTTGGACCGGCCTTCGGCGGGACGGCGGGAGCGATCCTTCATCTCAACGAAGTGCTGGGCTTGTCGCTCGAATACAAAGTGATGTTCGGGCAAGGCGTGGGGACTGCGTACGGTGAAGCTCGGGGCAACGGCCACTTCGTGGGTTTAGGACTCACCTATTTCTTCGACGACCTGGGCGGCAGAGCTCCACTCACGAACTGAGACGCGAGTTAGGAATTGCGCTCTCACGTATCTCCGGTAAAGGTCCTTCGCGCGTAGCGCCTGCCCACCGAGGACAACTGCGATGAGTGATCCGAAGGTTGAGGTCGAAAAAGAGCTGGGCGATATCAGAAGAGAAGTCATCGAATCGCGCAACCTGGTCATCAAGACCGACAACCTTCTCAAGAACCTGCACGCCGAGCTGAAGCTGGTCGGCAAGCGGCAGGAGGATTTTCAGAAGCGACAGTGGATCTCTTCCGGCGTCGCGTACGTGCTCTTCGCCGCGCTCTGCATCACCGGCGCGGTGATGATCGCCTCCGCGCAGACCGCGTCCGCCACCGCGCAGCGCACGCAGCTGGAGAAGTCCGAGAACGAGCTGAAGACGCGGCTCGCCGAACAGAAGGCGGAGGTCGACGCCAACACCGCCGCGGTTCGATCCGCCGGCGACGTCTACCGGATGATGACCGCGCTCCCGGGCGACGAGCGGCTCAAGGGCATTGATGCACTGGTGAAGTTGGATACGTCACGCCTCTCTCAGCTGGAGAAGCAGGCGCTCAACGATCGCGCGACCGCGCTGCGCAAGGAGATCGGCAACTCGTCGTTTGAACGCGGCAAGGCAGCGTTCCGGCGCAACGAGTTCGCGGTCACCGCCAATGAGCTCTCACGGTTCTTGGCGATGAACCCGGAAGAGCAGGACGCGCTCGACGCTTCGTTCTTCCTCGGCGTCGCGTATCACCAACTCCGCAAGCACGACCTAGCGCTCCCGCTGCTGCAGCGCTTCGTGACCAACGACCGCAAGTCGAAGACCCGCGACTACGCGATGCTGCTCCTCGCCGGTTCGTATGAAGCGTCCAGCCAGCCCGAGAAGGCCGTGGAGATCGCGCGCGAGGCGCTGGGGAGCTATCCCAACAGCGAGTTCACCAACCACCTCAAGGTGCGGCTCTCGTCGGCGAAGAAGGCCGTCGCGGCCAGCGGAGCTGCGCAAGCGGACGCCGCGGCTCCCGGCGCAGCGCAACCTCCGCCCACGAGTGTCGCCGTAGGCGCTCCCGCCAGTCCCGCCACACCTCCGGGGACCACCGCTCAGGCACCGCAACCACCGAAGCCCGCTGCCGTCCCCGCGCCGAAGCCAGGTCAGTAGCGTGGCCAAGGCGCCGAAACCTGAGAACGCGAAAGACCCACGGTACCGGCCGTTCCGCGTCGCGATGTACACGATCTACATCGCGCTCTGCGGCGTCTTCAGCGTGCTGATCACCGTGAGCGTGATCCGCTCCGTGGGGGAGATGACGCCGCCTCGCACGTCTGATCCCACCGTCACCTTGTCCGTGAAGGAGTGCGTGCAGGGCGCGGAGAAGCTTTGGGACGAGTTGGATGCGCAGCGCAAAGCGCTTACCCAAAATCGTCCCGCGGCCAGCGCCGACGACAACTGGACGGGCTTTCGCGTGAACTGGCTGCACGAGCTGCGAAATCTCGAAGCGCGCTGCGCGACCGCATCGCACGCGCGCGCGCCGTTGGTTCCGGTGTTCAAGAACCTCGAACAGGTCATGGATCGTTACACCACGCACGCCGTGCAGTACGCGGGGGAGGTCGGCAGTGCCGTCGACGCAGTTCGCGACTCGTTGGACACGGCTCGGCAGGCGCTTCCGGTTGGGAAACTCCCGTGACAGCCCCCATGAGTTGGGGAGCGCTCCGAGGAGATTTACTTAGCGCGTCGGCACCAACAGCGTGTAGTTGCCGTTGGCGTCGGAGATTCCTTGGGCCAACTGCTCGGAGATGGGCACGCCCCCGGTCGTTCCCACTCGAAACAGGCGAACCGTGGCGAAGGGTGCGGGCTCCGCGGCACCGGCGAGATCCCGCTTCCAGATTTGGCCTTTCACGCGGCGACCCGGGGAGAGAATGAACTCTCGCGTGGGTGGCGTCGCTGTCCCCGCGCCGATCAGACCGACTTCGGCCTCCACCGAAACGAAGCGACTGGCTGGGGGGTAGAGGCTCAGCTCCAGGGTTGCGGGCGGAGAGATCTCGAAGTGGTAGAGCGCGGGATCGAGCAGGAGACTGAACTCGCCCTGCGCATCGGTGGTGGCCTCCAGGCCGGTGAGCAGGTTGGACATCTCCGTGTCCTGCAGCGGCGCGAACGCCGCGGCCTTCACGCGTGCGCCGACGACTGGAGCGCCTGCCGGGGTCAGCACCACACCGGTGAACCCAACGCGGTCCTGGCACTGAACGGCCCCCAGCTCGACAGGGGCGCCAGGCATGGCCGGCTTCACCGCGACCATCTTCTGCAGCACGCGAGCGAAATTGTCAGCCGGAGGAATGATGCTGAGCGCGAGCGTGGCGGCGACCGTGGGAAGGGCGGTGATCGTGAAGCGCCCCTTGGCATCTGTGATCACGGTGCGGCTGCGGAACCGGCCACCGCCAGCCACGGTGCCCTCCAACAACACGGTGGCCCCTTCAACGGTAGACGTGTCTTCGACCACGCCGCTGGGGCTTACCAGGTGGTTGTTCGCGCTGTCCACCGCGGTCCCGGACACCTCGACGGGAACGCCGAAGTCGCCCAGCTCCAGCTTGCCAACGTTGTTGGAGACAGGGGTCAGTCTGAAGCGCTTGGAAGGCAGCAGCGCCTTCGGATCGGTGGGGGTGACGTCAATGATCATCTCGCTGAGTTGACCCGTCGTCGGCGCGGCCAGCACTCTGAATTGGCCATTGCTTGTCGCGGCGATTCGCTGCGACAGCGGCTTGAGCGTGGTGGGGTGCAGCACTTGAACATCGACGCTCTGATCGGACGTGAGGTTGACCGCGCCCGCGATCGTCTTCACCACCTGCCCTTCAATGGCGTAGAGCACGTCGGCGTGCGGCAGCGTGACGTTGAGCGTGCGGGACACGCCCGGCAGCATCTGTTCTTCAGAGAACGAGACAGGAGGAATCGACACCAGCGCGGGCGTGAGCGTGAGCTCGTAGGTTCCCGCGCCCACCGGAAGACGAACGAAGCCGGCGGCGGGGACGATGCTGGTGTTGTAGCTGCGGCCAACGCCGGGCAGCACGTCGCTGCTGCCTTGGGCGCGCAAGGTCACCCGTTCCAAGTAGGGCTGCGGAGCGCCACCCAACGTCGTTGGTCGGGAGATCGTCATCTCCACATTGATCGGCGGCGCCGCGTAGAGCTCCAGCAGCCCATCGTCGTTCAGGCTGCGGTTGTCGAAGTCCTGCTCGAAGTGGCCGTACTGCGCGCTCACCAGGACCTCGGCGACCAGGTGGTCCGCCTCCCTCTCGCTGCAGAAGTCCTCGTCGTAGGCGCAGAGGCTGGAATCAGACTTGCCCGAGTAGCCGCTCGAGCAAGCCGCGCCCATCGTCAGTCCCAACGCAGCGATCCACAAGGTGCGAACCGGGCTCACGGGCAATCTCCGGCGACCACGTCCACGGTCCAGCGCAGCGACAGATCGATGTAGCGAGGATCTCCAAGGCCACCGTCTTCCAGCCGCACCCGACCGCCATCCGCCTCCGTGGGCTGTTCGACCTGCCGCCCGGGCAGAATGATCCCGTCCGCCACCGCGACCTGAATCACGTGGCGCCCCAGCTCGTTCAGCGCGTCGTTGGTGCGCGACGGCTGGAAGGTGAGCTCCCAGGGCGGTTCCCGCCGCTCGGTGGGGCTGGGGCCGTAGTCTTTGGGCTTCACGTAATAGCGTTCGCTGATCGCCACGCCAGCGTCGTTGTAATCGACGAGTGAAGGGTCGTAGTCGACGTAGATCCGCACACTGAGGTTGTCTTTGAGATCCGGATCGCGCACCGAGATGGAGAACTTGTACGGCGCGCAGTTGGCGCCGGTGCGCATCTGGTTGAAGTCCAGAGACGGCGAAATGCTGTCGTAGTCAATGCTCGGACGCCTATTCAGCGTCGGGGGGAGCGGATCGAGAATCCGATCATCCTGCGGAAAAAGACACGAGCTCATGGCGACCACTACGCCGGAGATAAGCAACGCCCCTGCCAGAGGACGCTTCGAGGAAAGCCAGCCTCTTAGCGCCGTGGACTGTGTTTCCTCTGCTCGCTTCTCTGCCGTGGCCAGGGCGCTGCCGTCAGTGTTCACGCCGACTCATCCAGCTCGATATCGGGCGGGAGCACACTCCCGGTCCGCTCCGCTTCCAATTTCTCAAGGTGTCTGAAGATGGTCCGCGGATCCACCCCCAGGTCCTTGGCGGTCTTGGTCCGGTTGCCGTTATTCCGCTCCAGCACCTCGTTGATGTAGCGCTTCTGGAACTCTTCCTTCGCCTGAGCCAGCGCCATGATCGGATCCAGATTCTCCGGGCGCAGATCCATGTCTTCGGCGGAGAGCAGCGGCTTGTCGGAGAGCACCACCGCTTTCTTGATGCGGTTCTCCAACTCGCGAATGTTGCCCGGCCAGGAGTACTTCTTGAGCGCGATCGCCGCCGCGGGGGTGTAGCCGCGGGCCTTGGAATTGAACTCCTTCGCGTACTTTTG
>JBQTKE010000520.1:0-8165 GCA_052386435.1 Myxococcaceae bacterium | reverse complement strand
GCCGCGCAACGAACCTACCCAGCACCCGCTCCGCGGGGAGAGCCGCGATATGCGCCGGAAGGACAGGAGTAGGTGCCTGGGGGCCAAGCAGGGCGCTTCTGAGCGCGGGGGCCCTTGGCCTAGCATCTCGCTGGCGGCTGGGTAGCTCATTTACCTGTGGTGAGGTCGAGAGCGAGTCGCTGCGGCCCCTTCTGCGGTGCCCTCACGAAACGCTTGACGGCTTGGCCGTGCCAACGACGACTTCAACGAGGCGAAGAAACCTTGGCGCGCTCGCCGTTCACTCGACTGCGCCGAACTGCTCTAGGCCAGGAACGTTCTCGGCTTCGAAGCCGTCATCCACGACGAAGAGCGCATCCGTTGCGCGTTTCTTCCGCGTTTCTTCACCTGCGCAACTCGAGTCGCAGGTTCGATCGGCGATGCATTCGGGAAAAAGTTCTCGTTCGGCGAGAACAGCTTCGGGGTTTGGCTATGGCTCGCCGGCGATACCTGGGTCACCTTCGGGGCCTGGCCCCGCCCCTCACCAGAGTTCGAGCTTCCCCGTGCTCCTGCGCAGCACGTAGATCTTCTCTTCCGTGAAGCCCTTCTGGACGACCAGCAAGCGGATGTCCTTCGCCCTGAGCTGAGCCTTGACGCTCTCGGCAAGGCCTGGCTCGAGCTCCGGGTCGAAGATGAAGTCCTCGGCGAAGTTGTGGTGGCGCGGAACGAAGGTCTGAGAGCGCTCGCTCTTCAAGAGGATGGGCGAGCTCGTCAGGCCAGTGATCTCCGTCTGCAGGAAGCGGCCGAGCACGGCGGTCTTGTCGAAGCCGGTCAGTGGGAGCCGGTACCGGTACTGCGTCTTCACCACCAGCCCCTGTTTCCCCGTAGCCTCCGCCGTCTGGACCTGCGGAGCGATCTCCGCCTCGGTGAGGCAGGGCAGCAGCAGGACCGAGTCCTTCGTGGTGGTGACCGGCCCGGTGAATCTGTCGCGGAGGCTGGGGACCGGCGCGGCGTAGCTCGCCTCCATCCGGAGGGTGAAGTCGCGCGGGAAGAGCAGCGGAAGGTCCGCCGCGGAGACCTTGCGAGGGAAAGCGGAGCGTAGGCTGTAGGTGCCATCGCTCCCCTTCCAGGAGTCCCGAAGGGCGTCCGCCTCCACGACGTGGCTCGCGGACGGATAGGTGGCCATAGGCCCCGCGCGCTGGACGGGCGTGAGCGCCTCGAGCATGTCCAGGCTCGTGTCCGCGAAGAGGGGTGCGGCGAGCTCGGCGGAGGTCAGCTCGACCCAGCGGGTGGTGGCGGAGAGGCTCGCCTTCAGGCGGTGTACCGCCATCACGTCATCCAGCTCGTGACCGAGAGTGCAGAACCGCCGCTCCTGGCTCACGAGGATGGGGGTGATGTCCTGCGTGGAGGACGGCTGCGGGACAGTGCGCACCTGCTTCACCTCCAGCCGCCCGTCCGTCGTCTTCTTGTATTCAAAGTCCAGGACGACCTTGCCGGCGCCCACCCCGAGGTCCTTGATGAACTCCTTGCCGGCCTTTTGCAGCAACCGCGCCAGCGCCTCGTAGTCTGCCTCCCAGGTCATCACCTTCTCGCCCAGCGGCACCAGGCTGGAGGCGCGCTGAAAGGTAAGCGACACGTTAGAGCCGAACACGAAGACGTTCATCTCCTCCGGGATCGCGCCGCCCTCGGGGTTGGTGACGGAAACAGCCCCCTTCTGGGTCACGAGTCGCATCTCCGTGAGGCCGAAGCTCTCGCTGAAGGTGACGGTGGCCACCCCGTTGGCGGCCTCGAAGACGTCCGGGAGCGAGGGGTGGACGGCCAACGCCATCCCCACCGCGCTCTCGGGGATCTGGTACTTGATCCGCTCCAGCACGGCGTTGGTGTTGAAGAAGGAGCCGAAGGTCCGCTTCACCGCGCGCAGGGCCCCGCGCTCGTTCGCCTCCTGGGCGTCGCAGGCGCTGGGCCCCACCGAGTCCGCGTCGAGGTCGTCCGCGAGGCAGCCGCTGTAGCTGGCATAGAGACCGGCGCCCGAGAGGACCGTGCCATCCTCGACGTTGGTCGAGCTGCGGAAGCGGAGCTTCACCTTGGGATCGAAGCCGAAGGCCGTGAGCTCCGAGAGCAGCTTCTGCGCCTGCTGCGGGGGGATGGACGCATCGCTGACCAAGGTGCGGATCTCCGCGAGCTTGGGCTCGAGCAGGAGGGGGTTCGCGGGGAAGCTGAAGCCGGCCAGCCGGGCGTCGATCTCCTGCTGAAGCGTCAGCCCGCTCGGGAGCTTCTGCGAGACGAACGCGTCCCAGAGATCGAACGACACGCCGAGCGCGCGCGGCGACTCGTTGGGGATGGAGCGCCGAAGCGAGCCGAAGTTGGACGCCTTGCCGCCGAAGTACCTGGCGTCTGTGGGCTTCAAGTCCACCGCCGCACGGGTGAGCACGCCCAGATGGGTCCGGGCCGGCACCTGCGCCTTGGGTGGCGCGCGCAGCGTCTTCAGCGCGGCCTTCGTCGCGGCGTCCAGCGGCGCGGCTGGCGCGATGACGTCGAGCGTGCAGCCGACGTAGTCCGCTTTGGAGCGCAGGGCGACGTCCTTGCCCGCGAGCGCGAGGATCCGGGCCCGTTCGGCCTCGCGGGAGGGATAGGCAAAGGGAATGTTCCAAGTGCGCGAGAGGATGGCGACGTGCGAGTTGGGCGTGGCCGGCTGCAGCGCGAGAATGCCGGCGACATACGGAACCTCCGAGGGGACGCTGTCCGTGAGGAGGATGTCGTCCTGCGTGAGCTTCCCGTCCAGGTAGGCTTGCGCGATCTCGCCGCCCTTGAAGAACTTGAGCGCGCCCACGGCCCACCCGTTCGAGTAGCAGACGTCCTGCGCGACCCAGCGCTGGACGGAGCTGACGCCAATGCCGTGCGACTCGAGGTACGCGCGGCTCGCCTCGGCGGCCTCGGTCTGCTCAAACGTTGGCATGTAAAAGAGCTTCGGCTGCGGACCGGTGATGACGAGTTTGCTGCGCACCAGCTCCACCAGCGCCCTCACCTCCTCCTGGGTGTACGCGTCGTGGCGGACGAGCTGGATGCCCAGCTCCGCGGGAGGCTGGTGCGGCGAGGACAGGACGGCGGGCAACAACACCGCGCCCAGGTGCAGCTTCTGTCCCTGCGCCTTGAGCGTCACCTGCGCGAACTGCTCTGCCGTCATCTGCCCGTAGCCGGAGAAGTGCTTGCGCGCGAAGTGATAGTGGAACGCGTACTCGCGGCCGTCCTGGAAGTAGACGCGCGTCGGATCCGCCACGTCGATGCTCAGCTTCACCCAGCGCGGCTGATCGCCGCCGCCAGCGACGTAGAAGTCGTCCTCCGGAACCCCCAGCTGCGCCCTCCAGAATGGGGAAGGCGCGACGTTCAGCGGCCGGTCGTGACCGCCGACGGGGCCGTCCTCCGACGAAGAGGAGGGAGCCCCGCAGGCAAGGAGCGCGGAGAGGAGCAGGGAAGAGAAGACGTACTTGTTGTTGGCGGTCATCATTGGTGCGCCCCTAATACCTACCTAGACCTACATTTGCAAGATCCGGTGGCCCCGCGCGGTGTCACCACGCCGGAGACAAAGCCCGAGCTGGCCCACGCAGGACTCTCCCCGGTCGGCTGCGCGAGACGGTGGGCTGGGGCTGGGCATCCCTCTTTGGTCCAGCGCGGCGAAACTTGCAGGGCAAGTTCGCTTCGGCCTGTCCACTGCTCGAGCAGAGTTACGCGCTCGAGCCCGCCCTTGGCACCCTGCTCAATCTGGCCGACTGCGACGAGAAGCGCGGACGGCTGGTGAAGGCGTACCTCGGGTTCAACGAAGCGACGGCGTGGGCGCACCGCACCAAAGAGGGGATCCGCAAGGAGGCGGCAGCGTCCCGAGCCACTGCGCTCAAAACACGGCTGTCCTGGATCGCGCTCTCTGCCACTTCACCTCCTGAGAACCTGACGGTGAGCGTGGAGGACTTCTCCGTGAAGCTCGGCGCAATGCCGCAGTCAGTCCCGGTGGACCCGGGCGCGGTATCCCTCATCGCGCGCGCGCCTGGCTTTCTTCCGTGGAAGAGACCACGGTCACGGTGACCGCAGCCCAGACGCAGGCGCTCACCGTGCCGGCGCTCGAGAAGGAGCCGACGCCGCAGCCCGTCCAGGACTCGCCCAAGCTTTCCGCGCCCCCCGTGCTAGCCCCCAGCGCACCGCTCGGGCCGAACCCTGCGCTCACGGTTTCCCAGAAGGCCGCCCCGGCCATTGCAACGCTCGCGGGGGTGGCAACCGCAGCGGGCGGCGCCGTGTGGCTCGCGAAGGAAGGTTCGACGGTCAGTGCTTCGGTGACGGTGATCCCCACGGCGTCGGGTGTCATGCTTCCCATCGCCGGGAAGTTCTGAAGCGACGCCTACTGCCTGCGCCTCGATGAAGCCAACCTCACCACAGCGTCTCGACCCCGTTCCAGTCAGTGATGTCGCCATCCCGTGTGATGAGAGGACAGTTCGAGGCGCAACGCTGTTGAGACAATGACTGGCGTCCTAACTCTAAGCGGCGCTCCAGGGTGACCGTAACATCTCGAAAACAGAGGGGCCCTGCCCTCGACGCAACCGAATTTCCCGCGGCTCGATAATTGAGAAACCCTCTGCCTTTCGAGATCCCCATGTGCTCCTGCAGCAGCGCCGGAAAGAAACTGCCTCCCCCACCGCCTAAGACCACCAGCTCGAAGACTGCTCCTTCCGTGGATGTCTCGAAGGTGTCCTCCACCAGATGGTCCTCTGCCGAGCTCGAGTTCGCGAAGAGCCTGAGCCAATAGCCGGCGGACAGCTTCGATTCCGGCGGGCCAGAGCTGGCCAGCAAAAACGTGCGCTAAGGGCTTGCGAACGAATAAGTCGATCGACCATCTGCATGGGGGGGATCGACAGCTGATCGACTTGGTCGGGTTTCGCACCCGAGGGACGAGTTACCGATTTTCAGGGCGCTACCTCATGTCCCCCCTATCGGACCAGGATTTCGCGGCTCTGCCTCGCCTCTGGGCGGGGCCAACCGGAGGCGTGGGCGGCTTCGGCGGTGCGGGTGGTCTCTGTGGCAGCGGCTCCTGCGGAGGGGACGGCGGCTTTGGAGGTACCGGCTGCTTCGCCGGCACGGTTGTCATTGGGCGTGGAACGTTGGGTGGACGGGCTTCGGCTCTGCGAAGGGCTCAAGCAGCACCCACTGACCTGCGCGACCCGCGTCTTCGTGATGAGCGGACTCGACCGCGAGCACGTGCGGCTGCGCGCGCTCTTCGCCGGCGCCGAAGCGTTCCTGGCCAAACCGATCGATCCCGACTCACTGTGGGAGCAGCTCACCGGCGAGCGCGCAGCGACGTTCACCTGACGGGGTGAATCAGCTCTTGAGCAGCGCCCTTCCACGCCCGGGCGAATCCGCCGCTGAGCACGAATCGCGGGAAAGTCAGCCACTGCTCGACAACGAACCGGCTGGCAAAGTCGAGCGCGCCCAAGAAGGGGATGGGACTGTTCGTCTCGCGCTTGTGCCCTCGACCTTGAAGCACGAGCGTCGCCGCCATCGCCACGAGTCCATAGAGCGCGAGGACCGGCCGAAGCGGCGAGGCCAACAGCAGCGTCGTCCCAACGATGAACAAAGGAGCGGACACCGCGTGGAGCACGAGGTTCGCCCGCGCCTGATGCCCTCGCTCGTACAGCGACCACTGCCACTCGAGAAGATTGCTTCGCATGGGATTTCCTCCGTGACTTGAGAATAGGTCCCACCCAAAGAGGGGTCTTGAATCAACTGGCTGCTTTTCGCGGCCGCAAGGCGGAAGGCGGCAGGCCGAGCATCGACCGGAAGGCTCGGCTCATGTGCGCAGAGTCGGAAAAACCTGAATCCAATGCCGCTTGGGACAAAGGCGTCCCCGTGACGATCGCGGATGCTGCGCGCTGCAAGCGAACCCAGGCCAGGTAAGGCCGCAGCGGAATGCCGATCGACTCCGTGAAGGCGTGCATGAGGCGGCCGGGAGACAAGCTCACGTCCCGCGCCAGTCTCTCCAGCGAGAGATCCGCGTCCGGCGGAAGCTCGCGCAACGCGCGGAGCAGTTTCTTCACGCGCGGGTGCACTGTTCTCGCAGATCTCGGCGATCCACCCAGCGTCGTCACCACGCCGCGAATCCATTCGGCGCCGCCAGCTCCCATGATCGCCATCGGATCGAAGCCCGCTGCGATCGCATCGCGCTCCGTTGC
Source organism: Myxococcaceae bacterium (assembly GCA_052386435.1). GTDB lineage: Bacteria > Myxococcota > Myxococcia > Myxococcales > Myxococcaceae > JBQTKE01. The sequence continues at coordinate 1,977 of JBQTKE010000520.1, read as the reverse complement.
CGACAAGACCCGAACGCCGTCGCCCACCAGCGGCACGAGCGCCCTGCCCGCTTCACTCTCCGGGTCAAGGAAGCAGAGAAGGATCTTGACTCCCTTCGCATCGATGGCGTGCGTCTGGTCAGGCGCTGTGAGGACGCCTGCGGCCCGGACCCAACGACCTCCCGTCTTCACCCTCAACTCGCCCTCGACAGCCAGCACCAGATGCAGTGCATGATGGGCATGCTCCGAGCTGAGCGACCCTTCTCCGCGGGTCGCCAAGAGCGGCGGCCAAAGGGGAAAGCCCGGCTGGTTCAAATTGGGCGGAACGGCGATGCGCATGGGCAGAGCCTAACTCGGAGAGGGAAGGCTCACCGAAGGTGCTGCTTCATCGCTTTGACGAGCAACGCCGCGGGTGGTTGCGGGCGCGAGCTCGAGCCGGCTCGTGCGGCGACGCGGCAGCGCTTGACGTTCGTGACTCCGCACCCTTTACTTCTGCGTGCGGCCCCGCCGCACGGCTCACCGGCTTGATGTTCATGGCCCTCGTCTCCTACAGCGTCGGGAGCCGTTCTATAGAGAGCGAGCGCGCGCCGGTCTTGAACGAACTGGCTATTCGCCGCGCTCGATACGCTGCTCGCTCGCTGGCCTAGGTGGCTTCTGCTCCTCCCTCTGCGGTGTCGCTGTGTCCGTGGTCTCCGTGTGCATTGGATGAGGACTCGATTCCTGTGAGGGCACGAGTGTTCCATTGACGGCGCGTATGTGAAGCAGAGTTCACGTCCAGGTCGTGCAGCTGATCCTGCAAACGCTTGAAGATCTCGAGTTCGCACGGCTTCTTGTGCGGAGCCTAGCTCGGCACCAGCCTTGCTTTAGAGCTCTCGCATGCAACTACTACGGCTGGGGTTTTGTTGCCTTTTGACTTCCTGCGTTGGTGAGGCGACCTCGCTCACAGACGTTATTGGGGCGGGGACTCCTGTTGGGGTTGCTGCTACGGGAGGGCGCGAAGGTCCTGCGCCCGTGACTGTTGTTCCGTCGAATCCCGGCGGGGATACGAGCCCGGGCAGCGGCTCCCTCCTCGCTCGATTGGTGCTTGAACCCTCCGCTGCGGTGTTGGCGCCCAACGGAACGGTGCAGTTTCGCATCGCGGCGGTGGACTCCGCAGGTTCGCAGGTCGTCCCTGTGCCTGTGATCAGCTGGCGGGCGTCGGGTGGAGGAAGCATTTCGAATGACGGGCTCTTCACCGCGGGCGGGAATGCGGGAGGGCCGTACACACTGACCGCGAGCTCAGGGCCACTCAGCACCCAAGCGAGCGTGACCGTGCAGGCGGCGACGCCGCCGAGCGCACCGCCGCCTGGGCCCGGCACCTATCGGGGAACTTGTGACGGTTCCGGCGCCGTGGAGCTAGGCGGTGACTACTTCCTCACCGTAAACGACGAGGAGCAGACCGCGCGCGTCTACCGCCGTGCGAACAGCGCGGCCGGACCAGTGGCGCAGGTGGATCTCAGCGCGGGCATCGGCATGTCGACGACCGACGAAGCGGACTTCGAAGACATGGCGCGGGTGGGCAATCGCGTCTACGTCATCTCCTCGCACGGCCGGAACTCGAGCGGGAGCTTGCGGCTGACGCGGCATCGCTTTGCTGCCATCGACGTCGGTGGCACCGGGCCCAATGTATCGATGCGGGTTGTTGGATATTCCTCCTCTCTTCTGAAGGACATGCTCGACGCGGCGAATTGGGTGACGCCGAATGCAGCGATCATTTCGCAGCTGCAGGCCGCGACGAAGTTGGGCACGGAGACAGATGCGGACTTGGCACCGGAGGCGAACGGGCTGAGCATTGAAGGACTGTCGGCGTTCCCGTCCCCCACCGCTCCCACTCGACTCTTGATTGGTTTGCGCAATCCGCAGACTGGGCAGCGCGCAATTGCGATTTCCCTGCTGAATCCGGACGGAGTGGTGGCAGGAGCGAAGGCGAAATTCGGCGAAGCGTTCGCGCTCAATTTG
>JBQTKE010000519.1:0-5439 GCA_052386435.1 Myxococcaceae bacterium | reverse complement strand
TCGTCGCCGGGTGGTGAAGATGCCGATCCAAAACCTGAATGATTAACTCGGCGGTTTTCGCCAAAGGTCGTCCTTTCGCGCCGGCCGCCGGATCAGCCGCTGGGGGTCGTAGCGGTAGTCCAGTCCGCGATAGGCCCGGGGCTCTCGAATCTGCTCGTTCAAAAGACCCACGGCCTCATTGCGCTCAGGTTGCGGCACTAGCCGCAGCAACCAGCAAAGAGCGAAGTCCGCCCGCTCCCGCTTCGCACGCAGCAGGAGCTTCGGGGCAGACACTTTTCCCGACTGGAGAATGCGAAGTACCAACTTGAAGATCCGTCCTTCCAGAGGCGCCTGCGGCTCGAGCAGCCCCACGACGACGTCCTCGATGTCGAGGGAGGAGTCGACCTCCCGTTGCGGCGTCTGTTCGCGAAACGCCCCAAAAAATCCACGAAGGTTCGCTTCATCGATCAGGTATTCGTGCACCGGCAACGGGGAAGCCCGAGTGCTCAGCCGCTCTCTCCACAGAGAGCGGGGCATCGTTTGGCGAAGGGCCTCCGACAGACTGCGCATGCCGCAAACTATACACGCCCACGGAAGGGACGCATTTTCTGAAGACATCCAGTCACAGCAAGAATCAACTCGCCGCCGCGATCGCTCCACGCCCTATCTGCTGGGTACGGTCGAACGAAGCCCGTGCCGATAGGAGCGCAGATGATGGTGTCATTCAAGGTCGTTCCCCTCTCCGCGGAGTTGGCCGAGGTCACCTGACGCTCACGACGGGACGACTGGGAAAACGCGAATCTGAGCGTCAAGGTCGCGGATTAAAAAGCCCGGATACCCGTGCAGGGTGTGTCTGCAAGACGCGGAGCCGGGCCAAACCCTCCTGCTCTTTTCCTACAGCCCATTCCGGCAAGCTTGCTCTGATCAGCCACGGCCGGAGTGCGCAGCGTGCGTCGAGCGCCGGTATTCACCTCACGACCTACGGTCCGATCACTGCACTGCCCTTAGCCACAACGGGGTTGCGGACCGTTAGCCGCGGAAACCGGCCGAAGTCACGATCGGCAGTCAGAAGCTCGCGGATCCCATGAGAAAGACAGATGGCGGCAATCCGTGCGTCGTGAATTCGCGGGCCCTTGATTTCTCCGTCGGTCACCAGCTCTTTGAGGTGGCTGAAGTGATCCTCTGCTTCCGACAGCAAGGACAGGGATGGGGATTCGGCCAGCGCCTCGATGAACGCGAGAGCGGTCTGTGGAGCGGTCGGCGGGAGGAAGATTCGCGGATGGGTGACCTTCGCGAAGAACTCGTGAACACAGGGCCACGGTATCGCCCAAAGGCCCTTTCCTTCGGCCAATGACCGCACGCACTCCGCGGCCTTGGAGTGCCAGTGGGATTCTGCCCGGTGTGCATAGACAAGGATGTTGGTGTCGACAGCGATCACGTCTCCTCCTCAGGAGGAAAGTCGTACGCGAGGTCGCGTGGAAGGTCCCAGTCCAGCCCATCCTGAAGACCCTTCCCCTTGAGTGTCACCAGCTTCAACCGAAACGGGCGAGTACTCCGCTTGCGGTCGGCCAGCGTGCGCCGAAGACCTTCTTCGACCAGCGATCGCAGGGTCGTCTTTTCCCGGGCGGAGACTTTTTTCGCCTCCGCCAACAGGGCGTCGGAGATCTCGAGTGTCGTCTTCATATGGGTAACCATATTGTCGAGTATGGGTGGCTGCAAGAGTGCTCCCAACCGTCAGAAACTGTGACGCTTCCGCCGCCAAGACAATCGTTTCCTGCAAATCCGTCCCGCGATGTGAAAGACCCATTCACCAATGTCCACCCAAAACCTGCAGGACCAGTACGCGCCCTTTGGCGTGGTCCGAGGTGAAAAAATGAGCTCGCCCCGGCTTACTGGGAGAAGACCCTCCAGCAGCAGGACACTCAGCAGCGGCTCGCTGCCAACGTCTTCCGTCAGGTTTCGCTCGACGCGCTCGGTGGCCATCCGCAAACCAAGTAACACCCGCCGCAGGGCTCGTCAGCACGCGATCCGCTGAACGCGTACGATCCATATCGATCCATATGACTGGGCCTATGGCGACGCCTATCGTCCGGCAGCAGCAGTCCCTGAGTCACATCGTCGTAACCTTGATCCGGATTGGGCCGCGGCCGAGGACGCTTCGATCCGGGCCCAAGGCGATGGTCTCTCCCACCACGGACCCGGCCAGCCGGCCGGTCTTCTTGTTGAGTTCGACTCTTCCCTTGAGCTCGAGCATCAGCTCCAAGCCGTTCATTGACCCGGTTTTCTTCACGCTGAGGCGGAGCGCGGTCAGAAAGAAGGCGCTTTGCGGCGTCTCTTCCTCAAGCTTTAGCGAAACATCAAGAACCTCCATCCCGGGATCGGTGATCGTCTTCTTGAAGGCCGCGGCTAGGATCGGAGCCTCCTCTCCGATTCGGAAGGTGCTCGCCTTGAGGGCTTCAGCGATGGGATCTACGTCCTGAACCCGCGAACGTTGCTTCACGATCTTTGCTCGAAGCGTGTCAGAGAGCGGGGGCTGGTCGCTTTCGATCTGCACGCCTTTGTCGGTGCTGACAAGGACGTAGGTCTGGCCTGCGGGAAATTCGTGGCTCACCTGGCCGTTGGTGTCTTGGTCGGACCGTTCGCGCGTGACACGCAACCTCATCACGCGTCCTTGCTCCCCCAGCTCAAGAACCTCTTCCCGAGTGAGCTCCTGGACCGCGAAGGAAAACTCCTTCTTTTGGAGTGACGCTGCCAGGACGGCGTTGAGGTGGAGAACGCACTCGGCATTCATCGCGGTCCGGGAGACTTGGTCCTTCTTCGGAGCCTCAGGGCGGATACGAAGCCCGGTGGCACAGCCAGTGAGAAGTGTCGCGAAGAGGAGGACGCAGGCGAGGCAGTGAGACGAGGGAGACATGAGGTCCTTCGGAGGCAAGGCGGGAGTGACGACGGCGCGCCTGGATCATTCAACCGGCGGTTCGAGCGCGCGCTCATGCCGGAACGCGGCTCATCGTGTCGCGCCGAGGCGACTCCAAGGAAGCCCGGAGAGCGCAGAGGCCCTTCGGGAAGCCCGTGCGTCAGGCGAAGACTACTGCCGCCGGACAGTGGCCAAGACCCAGGCGCAAAGGTCGACTCTCCCAGGCGCAGAGGTCTTCGGGACGGACATGGCCAAGGGCTTCTCCGAGCACACGCTGGGTTTGTTGTTGCACGTGTAGCCCGTCCAACGATGAAGTCCTGATGAATCTCCCACCGGAGTGAGTCTGGTGGATGATCCCAAAAGAGCCTGCCCACGTGCACGGGAAGCTCGAGGGTGTTTTTTTGTGCGCTTACCCCTTGATTCTACGAGAGCCACCCTTCCTTGCGCAAAAAGCTGCTCGCTGCGATCGCAAACTTGCGGGCGTCACCGACGATTGCGGTCGCGTCGTCGACCGAGAAGCTGACAGCTGCGTCGTAGTCGGCGAGTTCTCGTGAGCGCTCCAAGCCCGCGAGAAGCCGGTTGAAGCTCGAATCGAAGAGATCCTGTCGAACGAGTTCGGTGTTGAAGAGATGAATAGCGCCTGAATGCGTCTTGGGCTCCACGCCTCTAGAGAAGAGCAAGGCTCGCAGGAAATGGAACGCGCCGTAGTAGGCGCGGGACACGGCGTCCGAATGAAGGCCCAAGGAAAGCAGTGCCTCTGCGGCTCGGAGGGATTCGTCCCCGCGAGCAATCTCGAGCACCAGGTTTTTCTTCTTGCTGTCGTCCGTCAAACGGGCACCCCGTCCTTTTCGATCTCCAGCGCAATCCGACGTTCGCGCTGCCGCAGTTGGGAGAAATATTCGGTGCTGACGGCGAACGGTGAAACGAGGACGTCGTGGCGGGTCAACAGGTCGCCGCAGAAGTGCGCGACCTCGCGTGCCTCCGCCGCCGTCAGGTTGTCCACCATCACCAAGACATCCACGTCGGAGTCCTCGGTCGCTTCACCGCGCGCGCGCGAACCAAAGAGAGTCAGGGCGCGGATCCTCGCTTCGAAGCGCTGGTGCACCCATTCCTTGAGCTCTGTGAGCGCGACGCTCTGTGGACCTTTCCGCACGAGCGAACGGTAACACGGTCGCAGGTCCACCGGTTTGCCCACCCCCGAGGTGGCGCGTTACCCTGCTGCGCGCAAACATTTCGAAGTGCCGGACCACCGTTGCCCCGTACAGCAACTCCACCATCGAGGACCCTGGTCTCCATGCTGGGCAAGACGGAATCTCACCTCAGCCCGCGCTCGAAGCGAGCGGCCCGCGCGAGGAACAGGGAAAGGGTCGACACCAGGGGCGGCCTTATGCCAGCAGAGGCACCGTCATGCCGTCCAAACCCAAGGGGAATCCATTCGAGGCGCTCGCGGCACTGCGCGACAAACTGCGCCCGACGACGCCCCAGGTGAGCGAGACGGACTTTCCGAACGAGCCACCGGCCGGAGGACCGGCGCGAGCGACCCTGTGTCTCCTCTCAGTTGATGGGGCCGAGAAGACGGTGATTGAAGAGCTCGGACTCGACCCGGCGACGCTCGAGGAATGGCGGCTTGTCTTGCAGCGGGGTCTGGCCACCAGCGTCACTTCCGATGGCTCGGTTTTGATCGTCGACGGAGATCACCGTCTGCGATTACCGGATCTCCTTCTGCGCCGCGGAGTACAGCGGGTTGTCCAGGCGCGTTGATCTCGGCCCGCGCCCTGACGTTGCCGGATTGATCAAACCAAGGTTCGGAGAAAATCGATCGCCGGACAGACCCGGATGCCTTCGGCAGATACGAAGTCACGTTCTCCGGTGCCGCTCAACTGAAATGCAGGCACCCCTGGAAACCGCTGACACAAGTACCGAAGCCCTCGATCGATCTCTCCGTCCGACCATTTGGCTTCCACAAAAAGAACCGGGCGCCGCGACTCGGTGACCACGAAATCGACCTCTCGGCCGTCCTTGTCCCTGAAATAGCGGAGCTCGATGTCTTTCCCCAGCGTGTCCTCCTGAAAGTGGGTCCACTTCAGCAGGTGAGACGCGACCAGGTTCTCGAAACGAGCAGGTTCGGAGGGGACGAGGCTCCAGTCGAACTGGTAGTGCTTCCGCTCCTTCTTGACCGCCCGGATGCGGGGCGCACCGAACGGGGCCAGCCGGAAGACGGCATAGAGGCGTTCAAGCACCGAGATCCAGTTCTCGACGGTCTTGTGGCTGACCTGAAGATCTTCGCGAAGCGCGTTCACCGAGAGGGGTGAGCCCACGAGCTCCGGGAGCCGGAGTAACAAGAGCTCGAGGTTGCCGAGGTCAGAGATTCTTTCCAGGGTGGCGACGTCCTCACGGACGAGCCGAGAGCGGTATTCCCGCGACCACCTGCGGGCCTCCACTTCGGAGCCCGAGAAGTAGGGCTCAGGGAAACCGCCCAGCCGCATCAAGTCTCGAAGCTCAGCGCTGTGGCGAAGAGTCAGCTCCGCACAAGACAAGGGATGAAG
>JBQTKE010000518.1:0-4831 GCA_052386435.1 Myxococcaceae bacterium | reverse complement strand
AGTACAGCCCACCCGACTCTCAGGTTCGCGTGGTGCTCAGGTCACGCGGGCCGCTCGCGGTCCTCTCTGTCCAAGACTCGGGAATCGGCATTCCCCTGGAGGACCAGGCGCATCTCTTCGAGCGGTACTTCCGAGGCAGAAACGCATCCACGCGGTCTTTTGGCGGGTTGGGCCTGGGGCTCTACATCAGTCGGGACATCGTCGAGCGCCACGGCGGGGAGATCTCGGTGGAGAGTACTCCCGGGAGCGGCTCGAAGTTCCAGGTGTCCCTCCCTCTCATCAGCGCGCTCGGTGCCCAGCCGGCGCCTTCAGCGGAGCTCACTCACTAAGGCACTCCCTCAGTCGGAAGCCCAGCCACTGACGCTCTTTGCTTCTCTCAGCGCTCTCCTGAGGAAAGGTGTTCTCGCTGCGCGTCACGCCAGCGTGGGCCAGAAGGGCCTCAGCGCATCTCTCGTCGCTGAAATCGCGGCGGTGGTTGTCGCGCTCGCGCCGGTGGGAAAGCTCTCACGCCGCCCCGTCATGACTTCTAGGCAGGCGTGCACGGACTGCGAGAGCCCCTCCAGCGAGTAGCCTCCCTCGAGCAGCAGCACGAGTTTCCCTCCGCAGACTTCCTCGGCCAGCTGCTTCATCGCCGAGCACATGGCCGCGAAGCCTCGCTCTGTCACCTTCATTCCGCCGAGAGGATCATCGTGGTGTGAGTCGAAGCCCGCGGAGATGATCAACAGCTCCGGCCGATACGACTGCAGGACCGGAACGAAGATCTCCGAGAACACCGCGCCGTGATCCGCGTCGTTCTGCTCACCCGGCAGCGCGACGTTCACCGTGTAGCCTTCACCCGCACCCGCGCCGATCTCTCCTGGTGCGCCCGTGCCCGGATAAAAAGGAAACTGGTGCGACGAGAGGTACATCACGTCCCGCCGTGAGAAGAAGCTGTGCTGTGTGCCGTTTCCGTGGTGCACGTCCCAGTCAAGCACGGCGACGCGTGCCAGCCCCGAGTGCAGCGCGGCCTCCGCGGCGATGGCGGCGTTGTTCAAGAGACAGAACCCCATGGCGCGATCCGCCTCCGCGTGGTGGCCCGGAGGGCGAACCATCGCGAACGCGTTTGCCGTCCTACCCGCCAACACGTCTTGCGTCGCCTCCACCGAGGCACCCGCGGCGAGCCATGCGGCATCGATTGAGGCCGAGGACGTCAGCGTGTCCTCATCCAACCGCGCGCTCTTTCCGCGGAGCCCCTCCAACGTCGTGATCAGCTCTGTGTGGTGTACGCGCACCAGCTCTGCCCGAGTGGCGGGACGCGCGCGCCGGTGTTCCACGCCTTGCACAGGCGCTCGCTGCAGCAGGTCCCAGATGGCCGCGAGGCGCTCCGGTCGCTCGGGGTGACCCGCGCCGGGGTTGTGCTCGCCGGGGTTGTGCTGGAGGAACAACGGATCGTGGAAGACAGAAGTTCGCACGGTCATTTCCGGGTGAGGGGCAAAGAGATACAGTCGGGCCGCTTGGCGCGCCGAATCCAGAAAGTGGGCTTGAGGGGAGCCATCTTCTTCTCCTTCTCGCTCGTCCTCCTCTTTATTTTGGCGTCGCTCTTCTTCCTTGTCCCGGCGCAGGTCGAGTCACACCTGATTCAGGACCTGACGGGGCAGGGCGAGCAGCTGGCGAAGGAGGTCCTGCCCCACGTTTCGCCTGACTTGGACCGGGCCACCAACTCTCGCGCCATTCAGGACGCCCTCTCCGAGCAGAAGGGAAACGTCTCCTTCGTCGCGTTGATCGACGAGAAAGGGACCATCCTTGGGAGCAGCTCTGCTTCCGAGCCCGCGCGCGGCAGGGCGTTCATTCAAGACTTCCTCGATGCCGGGGCTCCGGTTCCTGTTCGCGGCACGCTCAACGGAGGAGAGCCAGCAGTCGCGAAGCGCGTTGGCTCCGGCTACTTGCTGGTGGTGATGGATCACCACCCGGTGACGTTGTTGCTCACCGGCATTCGGCGCACGTTGCTGATCGCGCTGCTCATTGGCTGTGGGCTGTACATGGTGTTGGTCTGGGCGGTGTCGCGCTTCTTCATTCTGCGCCCCCTCAACTCCATGCTCGAGGTCGCGAGCAAGCTCTCCGAATCCGACCTCACGTTCCGCGTCGAAGCCGCCCCTTCCGATGAATTGGGAACGCTCTCTGAAGCTCTGAATCGAATTGGTCAGTCGCTCCGAGAGACGCTCTCCCGGGTGCGCGGCGTCTCCGAAGGCGTGGCGCAGGTGATTGAGCAGCTCTCTCGAACTGGCACCACGGTCACCGCCGGCGCGCAGACTGTGCTCTCCCGCGTCGAGGAGACGTCGGCGTCCATGGGAGACATGATGGCGTCGCTGCGCGGCATCGCGGAGAACGTCGAGGTCCTCTACCAGAGCGCGGAGGAGAGCTCGTCGTCGATCATGGAGATGGCGGCGACCAACGACGAGGTCGCGGAGAACGTGCACGCGATGGCCGCGTCGGTGGAAGAGACGACGGACGCGATCAAGCATATGGCGTTCTCCATCAAAGAGGTCGCCAAGAACATCGAGGATCTCTACACGACCTCCGAAGAGACCTCGTCCTCCATGCGCGGGATGGACGTGTCGATTGGCCAAGTGGAGATGAACGCCAACGAGACGGCGAAGCTCTCTGAGCAGGTGTCGAACGACGCCGAGACGGGCGTGCTCGCGCTGCAGAAGACGCTGGCCGGCATCGACAAGATCAAAGACACGTCGCGAACTGCGTCGAACGTGATTGAGAGCTTGGGCAAGCGCATTCAAGAGATCGGCAACATCTTAAACGTGATCGACGACGTGGCCGAGCAGACGAACCTGCTCGCGCTCAACGCCGCGATCATCGCCGCGCAGGCAGGAGAGCACGGCAAAGGCTTCGCGGTCGTCGCCGAGGAGATCAAAGATTTGGCCGAGCGCACCGGCGCGTCGACGAAAGAGATCGCGGACCTGGTGCGCAGCGTGCAGGACGAATCACGCAACGCCGTGGTGGTGATGAACCAGGGTGTCCGCAGCGTCGATGAAGGCGTTCAGCTGGGGCGTGAAGCGGAAGGCGCGCTGAAGAAGATCCACGAGTCGGCGAACAAGAGCACGACGATGGTGAAAGCGATCGCCCGCGCGACGGTGGAGCAGGCGCGAGGCTCCAAGCAGGTGACCGGCGCGATTCAACGCATCGCCGACACCGTGCAGGAGATCAGCAAGGCGTCGAACGAGCAGGCCAAGGGCTCCGAGCAGATCATGAAGAGCGCGGAGCGGATGAAGACGATCACCCAGCACGTGCAGCGCAGCGCTCAAGAGCAGGCCCACGGCAGCAAGCAGATCACGCGCTCAATTGAGAACATCAACGAGATGGTCACCCACCTGAACCGCGCCCAGAAGGAACAGACCAAGGGCAGCGAACAGGTGATGAAGGCCGTCGATCAGATCAAGACCGTCTCCGAGCACCAGTCGCGGTCTGTCCGTCAGCTGGAGGAAGCGATCGAAGCGCTGCAGCAGCAGGCGGAAATTCTCAAAGCGGAGGCGCGCCGGTTCAAGGTCTGACCGTGCGCTCCGAACGCACGATCATCTTTCTCATCAGCGCGGTGCAGTACGTCAACCTCCTCGACTTCATGATGGTGAGGCCGCTGGGACCGGATTTCGCACAGCGCTGCACGTCAGCACGTCGACGATGGGCTGCCTGGTTCTCGATCACGCCGACCGAGCTGATTTCGCTGCTGATCGCCGCCGTCGAGCGGCGCGTGCTGCGATGGGGCGCGGTAGGAGGTACGCCTCCTTCGTCGCCTCATGAGCTGACGAGCGGGTGCGGCCTGGGGTGAATCGCCCACCCGAGCGGTCTTGAGGTGTGCACGCTGATGGACGGTTGCGTGAGCTCGTCCGGGGCGCGATAACAGGAACACCCACATGCTCAACATTGGCGCTGGCGAGGTCATTTTTCTGCTCATCGGGGCCCTGCTGATTCTGGGCCCGAAGCGGCTCCCCGAATTGGCCAGGGGCATTGGAAAGTTCATGCGCGAGTTTCGCCGGCAGACGGACGACGTGCGGTCGATGGTCGAGCGCGAGTTCTACAAGATGGATAACGAGATCTCGCAGCCGTTGCTTTCCGACAACACCCAGAACACCCAGCCCAAGCCGCCGGACGGCGCCATCTCCAACGGGGCGATTCCTCCCATTCCGCCCGTACCGGGGGTCGCCGCCGCTTCGTCCGTTGAAGAGGAACCCTTTCCGGGCTTCCCGGATCACACCGGCGAGGAGCCTCCTCCCGAGTTGCCGCCGCCCTTGGAGCCTGAGCCTCCCGTTGCCGCGAGCGAGTCCGCGCGGACCACTCGCCCCGTGCGCTCGTCCGATTCCCACGTTCCTCCCACGCCGCCGCCCGAGAAGGTCTAGCGCTTGGCCGAGACGACTGCCGCCCCTGCTGAGAGCTCCCATGAGCTGCGGATGAGTCTGTTTGAGCACCTGGGTGAGCTGCGCTCCCGGTTGCTCAAGTGCTCGATCGCGGTGCTGGTGTTGGGCGGTGTTTCACTCATCTACGCGCGGCCGCTCTTCGAGTTCCTGATGAAGCCGGTGCTCCGCGCGCTGCCCGCGGATGCGCCCTCGCTCGTCTACACGTCCGCGATCGAAAACATCAACGTGCTCCTCAAGGTCGGCCTCTACGCCGGCATCTTTTTCACCACGCCGATCATTCTCTGGCAGATCTGGGGTTTCGTCGCTCCGGGGCTGTACCCGAGCGAGCGACGCTACGCGTACCCGTTCATCATTGCCGGTTCGATCGCCTTCGGTATCGGCACCACGTTCTGCTACGTAATGGTGCTCCCCACGATGTTACAGTTCCT
>JBQTKE010000517.1:0-5909 GCA_052386435.1 Myxococcaceae bacterium | reverse complement strand
GTTGAAGGCGGCACAGGAAGACGGTGGCGGAGAAGTGTCTCTGCTCGATGGCGGTGGTCGGGTGTTGGCGAGCGTCCCCCCAGGCAAGCTGCTCCGCGTTCTTCCCAAGGAGCTCTGGTCTTCTCCTCAAGCGCGGGTCGCGTCGCGGATCGTCTCCCGTGCGAAGCTGGCCAACGCGCTGGGCTTCTTCGCGCTCGTGTCGGTGGAAGAGAAGGTCGCGCTGCGGAGTTTGCGCAGCTTGCGGCGCACCGTCTTGGGATCGATCGCCGCGGGCCTCGTGGTCCTCCTGCTCTTTGGTTTCGCGTTCACCCAACGGCTGAACCGGCGCATTGGGCACGCCGTGCAGGGCGCAGAGGCGTACGGGCGGGGAGAGCTTTCGCACCGCATTCCCGTGACGGGCGCGGACGAGCTGACGGGTCTTTCCGAGACGTTCAATCGAATGGGCGGGGAGCTGGAAGCTGCTCGAGCGCGGTTGACCCGCTGGAATGATGAGCTGCGGCAGAAGGTGGAAGAGGCCACGGCCGAGCTGCGCGCGGCGCAGGCGCAGTTGATCGAGGCACAGAAGTTGGCCGCGGTGGGGCAGCTGGGCGCGGGCGTGGCGCACGAGATCAACAACCCGCTCGCCGGCATTCTGGGCCACACGCAGCTCTTGATGCTGGACCGCTCCGAGCAGGATCCCGACTTCGCCGCGCTGAAGAAGATCGAGCAGAGCGCCAAACGCTGCAAAGAGATCACCCAGAACCTGCTGCGCTTCTCCCAACAGCGCGACAAGGCGGAGCTGCGCCCCACGGATTTGAACGCGGTCGTTCAGGACGCGCTGTCCCTCTCGGAATCGCAGCTGCGCGGAGAAGGGATCGCGCTCGCGCTGCACACCGCGCCCGGACCGTTGAGGGTGAGCGGCGACCCCGCGCACCTCACCCAGGTGATCTTGGCGCTGGTGTCGAACTCGCGAACGGCGATGCGCGCGTCGGCCCAGCGAGAGCTCACGGTGAGCACGGGAGAGCGCGACGGAAAGTTCGTGCTCGACGTGAAGGACACCGGCAAAGGCATCTCGCCTGAGCACCTCCCGCGCATCTTCGAGCCGTTCTTCACGACCAAAGAGGTCTGGAGCAACGTCGGCCTGGGGCTGTCGGTTGCCTACCGCGTCATGTCCGAGCACCAGGGGAAGATCGAAGCCACCAGCGTCCCCGGCGAAGGCGCGACCTTCACGTTGCAGCTGCCGCCGCTGCGGTAGCGCACCCCGGCCCACATGGGCGTTGTCGTAACTTGTCGCGGAACGAAATGGCGGGTTCCACCCAGCGCAAGTCGTCGTCCGCGGTGTTCTGGATCGCGATCGCCGCGGTGCTGGCGGCCATTCCCGCCGCGTATTTCTACTTTTTCGAGCGCGCGCCCCCACCGGTCACGTCCCGTCCGACGACGACCGAGACCGAGGCGTCCGCGGCGAAACCGCTGACGCTCAAGCTGGGAGAGATCTCCGGCGACGTGCAGATCAAACGCCCGGGTGCCGAGTGGCAAGCGGCGACGCCAGGCGAGGCCCTGGGCGCCGATGCCACCGTGCGCACCGGCGATGGATCATCGGCCGTGCTCTTGGGCGCGGAGGCGTACGAGGTTCGGCTCGAGCCTTCGACCCAAGTCTCCGTCGAGGAGATCACGGATTCGCTCTCGCGTGTGTTGTTGGGCAACGGCATGGCGACCGCGCGCGTGTCGGGCGCGTCTAAGCACGGCTTCGAAGTTCGCTCGCAGGGTAGCGACTCAGTGGCGCGCACCCGCGGCGGCACGTTCTCCGTGAGCAACAACGGCGAAGGCACCGTGGCGGTGGGCACGCGCGAGGGCGAGGTCGAGCTCCTCGGCTCGGGCAAAGTCGTGATCGTGCGCGCGGGTCAGCAGTCGATCGTGCGTCCTGGGTCGGCTCACAGCGAGCCCACGCCGATTCCCGCGAGCCTGCTGCTCAAGGTGAGGTGGCCGGCGCGAAATCAGCTCAGCACCCGGCGGTTGCTCGTGACGGGAGACGCAGAGGCCGGGAGCAGGGTGCACATTGGCGGAAAGGCGGTGTCGGTCGACGCACGTGGTCATTTCAGCGCGCCCGTATCGCTTACCGAGGGGAAGAACGCGGTGAACGTGACCGCGACGGGGGTCGGAGGCGGCCAAGCGGTGGAGACACGTCAGCTCGAGGTCGACACCCGCGTGGACAACACACAGCTCGATCCGGATCTCTGGAAAAAGTAGGTGCGTGTCCGGGAAGGAGCGCGGCTTGACCGTCTCCTTACCGGGCTCTCATACTTTTTCGGATCGCCGGGGAGGCAGCTCATGCGCGGTACCACGTTGATGTTGGCTCTGGCGCTCTTGCCGTCAGCAGCCCCGGCGCAGCTCACCTACGGTCCCACGCTCACCGGAATCCAATCCACGGTGAACAGCGGCCCGGGTGATCAGACGGATCCGCACGTGAGCTGCGATACCGTCGCGTATACGAGCGAAGTGAGCGGCGCCTCGCAGATCCGCTACTACAACCTGCGGACGCAGGGCGACGCGGCCATCCCCAATGGTGGCGCTTTCGACTCGTTGTCTGATGTGAGCGGCAGTCGAATCGTTTTCACGCGAACCGTTCCGGGCACCAGCGCGATCTTCCTCTTCGACACCAGCACGCCGGCCACCGCGCCGCGCGAGCTCGCTCCCCGCGCATCGTCTTCGCGCCGTGCCGCGGCGGTGGGAGGCAACACGGTCGCGTGGCAGGACTTCAGCGACAGCGCCACCGGGCTGGATTCTGAGCTGGTCGTTCACGATCTCGCGACCGGCACCACCACGCGGCTCACCCATGACGTGCTCTTGGATCGCAGCCCGGCGGTTAGCACGGATGGCAACACGGTGGTGTTCGCGAAGTGCGAGACCACGGGCACCACCTGTGACGTCTACAAGTCCGTGAGGACGGGCTCGACGTGGGGCGTGCCAGTCGCGGTGACGGGCGCTGGAAGTGACGACACGCTGCCGGACACCAACGGCACCCTCATCGTCTACGGATCGTTGCGCGGCGCGGATCAGGACATCGTTTTTCAACCTGTCGCCGGTGGCGCGGAACAGCAGCTCTTGCTCCCGGGTGAAGATGGCAACCCGAACATCTCCGGAGCGCTGATCGCCTTCGAACACCTTGAGCCGGGCGACGTGAACCGCGACATCCTTCTCTACGATGTCTCGACCCAGACCGCCTACCGGCTCACCAGCACGCCGTCCCTCGACGAGACACTCAATGACATCTCCGTCTGCGGCGACGGTCTGGTTCGCGTCGTCTACACCGTGCGCGAAGGCTCTGGCGCGGATGCGAACTCCAACGTCTATGCGTTCTCTTTCCGCCTCACCGCGCCGCCCCCGGCGTGCAGCAACGGAAGCTGCTCCGCGCCGGGCACGCGTCCGCTCCTAACCTCGTTCGAGGTCAAGCGCGGCAAGAAGCACGGGCTGGACTCCGAACACGAGACGTTCAAGGCCACGCCAGGACTGGGCTTGCTCTGTGTGGACAACCAGAAGGGGACCGGTTGGGTCGTCCTCAACTGCGGCGATCGAGATGGTGAGTACGACTCGAACGACAAGGGGGCGTCGGTCTGTTTCAAGCCCAGCGCGACATCGATCGAGCGCAAAGTGAACCTGAACAAGAGCAACCGCGTGGCGGGGGTGATCACGGGCGACCAGGACCGCTCGTTCCAAGTGCGGGTGTATGGAACCGACAAGTCCTGCACCGCCAGCAGCGCGCGTCCTGAGCCCACGCCGGAGAGCTTAGGCGTCTGGGGGATGGGCACCAGTCATCTGCGCAGCGTGGCTGGCCAGCCGGTGGGCGTGAGCGACGACGGGACGCTGGATCTCACCGGCCTGTTGCCGCCCGGCATCTCCACCGCGGGTCGCGGATCGATCAACAGCGTGCTCACCACGGGCAGCGGCGAAGCGCCGAGCACCCTCACGACAAAGAACGCGGCTGATGGCGCTGCTCCGTCGTCCTGCTCGTCCACCGGTGACACACCGCTCTTGGCCGCGCTCGCCATGTGGGCGGTCTGGAGCCTTCGGCGCACCTCGCTGGCGCGTGCTTCGGCGAGGGCCCCTGGGCGGGCAGCAACGCGGCGCTAGAATCGGCGCGCCCTGAACGCGCGCCTTCTTCTCGCTGTCCTTTACTTGGACCCTTCGCTGGCCCTTGCGCAGCGCTCTGATGCGCCCGGCGGCGCTGTCTCTCTTCCCGAAGACAATCGAGTTGCGCTGACGCTCTCGCCGGCGGCTCCCGTGAAGGGACGCGATGAGAGCGCGCTGCTGGAGATTCGAATTCTTCGGCCGGATAACAGCGTCGACGTCGACGCCGCGCCTCCCGTCTTGGTCGCGAACGTAGGGACGATCGAGGCTGCAACGTCCACGGCGCCGGGGGTTTTTCGCGCGCGCTATCTCCTGCCCGTCACGCGCTACCCCGAAGTGGCGGTGCTGGTGGCCTTCTCCGCCTGGCCGCATCCGCAGTCTGTGCAAGGGGCCTTCGGTCAGCTC
The DNA here is from genome assembly GCA_052386435.1 of Myxococcaceae bacterium. Classification (GTDB taxonomy): domain Bacteria; phylum Myxococcota; class Myxococcia; order Myxococcales; family Myxococcaceae; genus JBQTKE01. Next base: position 1,400 of record JBQTKE010000517.1, on the reverse strand, counting down.
CGTGTTCCCCTGGCGAGCGCGATTGAGCTTCCCGGACGAACGGAGCCGGGTGCGCAGATGTCGATCGAGCTCGCGGGGGTGAGCTACGGCCCCGTGCAGGCGGAGCGCGACGGGCGTTTTCGACTGCCCGTCGTCGCTCCGCCCGGTCATCGCTATGGCAAGGGAACCGCGGTGGATCGCATCGGCAACCGTCGCTCGTCGAAGATCGATCTCATGCTGCCGCCCACGGATCAGCTGGCGTGCGTGATGAATCCACGCCGCTTGCCAGCGGATGGGACAGCGCGAGCGCGCGTGCTCTGTGCGTTGAGCGATCCCTACGGGAAGAGCGTGTCCAACGCGAAGGCGACGCTCAAGGCGAAGCGCGGTGTCGTGGCTGGCCCGCGAACGGTCGCCGAGGGCGTGCTCGAGTGGATCTACACGGCTCCCAAGGGAGAGCCCGGCGCGGACACGCTGGAGTCGGCCTGGAAAGAGGCAGGCCCGCTCTCGCGCGACGAGATCCCCGTGGACTGCGTGCAGGGACCGGCCGCGAAGGTGGAGCTGCGCAGCGCGGAGGCGGTCGTCAACGCGGGAAGCAGCGTCGACGTGCGCGTCGCGGTGACCGACGCGTTGGGTCGATTGCGTCCGGGCCCGACGCTCGTCATTGAGAATGGAGACGGGTCGAGCGTTTCGACGGAGGAGGTTGGAGCGGCGAGGGAAGAGTCGCCGGGAAAGTTCGTATTCCGCTACAGCGCGCCCCCGAGCGCTGACTTCGGAGCCGTCAAGCTCAAGGTCCGTGCGGTGACGCCGACTGGGAGCGAGCCCGCGTCGCTGAGCGCGTGGCGTGACGGCGCTCGTGTTCGTGTCGAGGTCACTGATCTCGCGGGGTGGCCGGTTCCCCGTCAGCCTTTGAACATAGGCGCGCGCACGCTGGAGACGGGGGCGGATGGGGCCGCGCTGGTTGAGCCCGCGCCTGACGGAAAGTTGGAGGTCCGTCACGCGCGTTGGCCAGGTCTGGCGCTGAGCGTGCGCAGCGTCGCGGAGCTCCCCGAACCCAAACGCGCCCAAGCGTTCATCACGCTGAACACCGCGCCCGCAGCGCCTGTGAACCTTCGCGCCGAAGTGTCTGGGCGTGAGGTGACGTATTGGGTGGAGGATGCGTCCGGGCGACCGCTGCCGGGTCGCGAGGTGGCAGTGATGACGAGCGGACCGGCGTTCACGCCGCCGAAGATGCGCGACGGAAAGCAGAGTGTCCGCATCGCGGGTAACGCGCGAGCGTCGGTGTCACTCGCTGATCGCGAGACGGGCGTGACCGCGCTGGTTGAGGTGGCGCCGTGAGGGTGCTTCATCGTCCAGGGTTCGCGGCGGTTGCGTTGCTGTGGGGTACGACTGGGTTTGGAACCGCGCGCGCGCAGGTCGAAGAC
>JBQTKE010000516.1:0-5328 GCA_052386435.1 Myxococcaceae bacterium | reverse complement strand
TCGGCCGGAAGGGGATGATGAACCTCGGTCGAGAACTTATCCGACTCCGCGTCCCAACTCATCACCAGTCGCCAGCTCATAGAGAGGAAATAGGACCCACACTGTTGCCCCTCAAGCAACATTTCGGCAACACGTCCCAGGTCTGGGACAGAGGTGTCCGGACATGGCATTCGCCGGTCCCTCGGCAATAGGGCAAGCCAGGGGTCGTAGCATGGTCCCGTGCGCGCGTGCCTGGCCCTGATCCTAGCGCTGACGACCTCCGCCCTCGCCGGAGATCTCGTCGCGTCGAGGACCGAGAAACCCATCCGACTTGACGGGATCCTTGATGAGCAAGCCTGGACCACCGCGCTCGGCTTCACCCACTTCGTCGAAAGTTTCCCCAAAACCGGAGCCCCACCCGATCTCAGCACTGAAGCGCGCGTCCTCTACGACCGCGACTTTCTCTACATTGGCATCCACTGCTCCGATCCCACCGGGCAGCTCGCGCGTCAGCTGGGCCGTCGCGACAGCACCCCCGCGTCAGATCGCATCGAGGTGGCGATCGACTCCGCGCTCGACGGTCGCACCGCCTACGCCTTCACCGTGAACGTCGCCGGCGTTCTCCGCGACCGCCTCTTCTACGGCAACGTCAACTTCACCGAGAGCTGGGACGCCGTTTGGGACGCACGCACGAAAGAGACCGCGGACGGTTGGTCCGTGGAGCTGGCCCTGCCGCTTCGAGCGTTCCGCTTCTCCTCCGCGTCCGACCAGAGCTGGGGATTGCTGATCCGTCGCTTCGTGCCGCGCACGCGCCAAGTCTTCGACTCTACCCTGGTCCCACGCGATCTCCAGCCCTTCACTCCCGGCGAGCTGGTCGTCTCGCGTTTCGGCAGACTCCACGGCCTTAAAGATCTCCACCCCGGCCGTCCCCTCGAGCTCCTCCCATATCTCGGCGCGCGAGCGACCCTCCGTCCGCAGTACTCCACCCAGGCCACGCCCCTTCTCCTCGACCCGTCGCTGAACCTCGGGCTCGACTTCCGCCTCGCACTCACCGGCGATCTCACCCTCACCGGCGCGGTGAATCCCGACTTCGGTCAGGTCGAAGCAGACGAGCTCATCCAGAACCTGCAAAACGCCGAACCCTTCTTCCCCGAGAAGCGGCCATTCTTCCTCCAAGGCCTGGACGTCTTCACGTCCGTGGGCGCCGAATACGGCGTCCCGCAACAAATCTTCTATTCGCGCCGGATTGGCCTCACCGCGCCGATTCTCGGTGCCGTCAAACTCGCGGGCACCGTCCGCGAAGGGTTGGAGATCGGCCTCCTCGACGCGCTGGTGATGGGCGCGGGAAATCTCGCCGCATCACCCGTTGGCTACGGCGACCTCGATTCTGAAACGCTGGAAGGAATTGAAGCCAATCCTGATCGACGCTGGCGCTTTCGATTGCGCCAACCGTTCTACTTCGGCCCCGAGGACGCGCTGCCGCTCGCGCACCCCGTCTCCACCAACTATCTCGCCGCGGTCGCGCGACAGCGTCTCGGCAGAACCTCCGTGGGAGCAATCTTCACCGCCGCCACGCCGCTGGAACCGCGCTGTCGCCCGACTGAATTCCCCAACGAAGAGACCTTCCTCGCCGCTCGCTGCGAATCCCGCGGAGGCAACGTGCTCGGGTTTGATCTCAACACCCGCGATTCGACGGGAGAGTGGGGCGGCTTCGCGCAGCTGTCCGCGTCGCAAGAAGTCGGCGGAGCAGGACGGTTGCTCACCGACGGTACCCAGATGCGTCCGGGAGATCTCGGCTTAGGAGGATATTTGCGCTTCGGAAAGCTCGGCGGCGAACCCTTTCGTTTCGACATCTCCTATGTCTTCGAAGATCCCAAGCTCAACCTGAACGCCGTCGGCTTCCAACCGCTCAGCAACTATCAGTGGGTGGATCTGATGCTGCGCTACGTGCGGCCCAACGGCGTGGGAAAGCTGCGCAGCTTCTCCGTGGACTACCTGCTCGATCTCAACTGGACCGCCGACGGCAAATGGCTGCCGCGCGGCATCAACACCAACGTCCGCGTCAAGGCCCAGCTGCCGTCATTCGACACGGTGGGGTTCATGCTGGGCCTGGAGCTGCCTCAGTATGAGACGCGGGAGATTCAATACGCCGGAGTCCCCTTCGAACGGCTGGGTGACGCCTTCGGCACGCTCTTCTGGACGTCGGATGTGAACCGGCGCCTCTTCGCGACCGGAGAGCTCGTGGGCGGCTTCACCATTCCGCACGCCAACCGCCAACCCACGCCCATCCTCGCCGCCGACCTGGAGGTGACGTGGCGACCCATCGACTGGCTTGAAACAAAGTTGGAGGCGAGCGCCGCGCACAAGCTCCTCGGGCCGCGGTGGGTCGAGACGGGCGACGACAACCTCGCCGTCTTCGGAGAACAGGATCCCGCCTTCCTCTCCATCACCTTACGAGAGCAGGTGGTGATCACGCCCAGGCTCACCGCGCAGCTCTACGCTCAGCTCTTCAGCGAATCCATTCGCTACGGCTCCTTCTTCTCAGCCAGCCTGACCGGCCGCGATCGCCTCCAACTCGCCGAGCTCACCCCCTACGCGTACAGCGGCCAGCCGTTCTCCCACGGCTCGCAGCTGAATCTGAACGCGGTGCTTCGCTGGGAGTATGGGTTGGGCTCCACGCTCTTCTTTGTCTACACGCGCTCGCAAACCGAGCCCGTCTCGGACTCAGCACCCGCGTCTGTTCTGCCCTCGCGCCTCTTCGCCGGACCGGTGAGTCAGACGTTTCTGGTGAAGTGGTCCTACTGGTGGGGCTGATCGATCACAGCGGTCCTCTCTGTGCGCGCGCTCAGCGTTTCCATTCTCGCAAGCCCACATTTGCGCCGTGTCTCATGGAGCGACAGCTTGGGGCGCAGTAGGTCACTCTGAGGCGACCCAGGAAGCGATGCGACAAATACGCCAAATAAGGGCGTTATCGCCGAATTGATAAAGATTTTCGTAAAACACTGATGCAGGTCGCTGGCCGAAGGCGACAGCCCTCTCACTTTTCTGTTCACGAACAAGATCAGTTTCTTAACTTTGGCGTGACAAATGCTCCACGCAGCGCACCTGCGCGGAGGTTTCATGAACCGAATTGTTCTGAGCACTCTGATTCTGGTCTCCACGGCGTGCGGCACCCACGAAGCCCAGCTTGCAGAGGGAGCAGATGAGCAGCTCACCACGGGGGCTGGACTCTCGTGGCAAGCGTTTCAGGCCCTCGTCTTTCAGGAGCCGGAGACCGGCGTCTACATTGCGGATGGCGACACGCCGTTCGACAGCGAAAAACAGCTCCGCGAGTTTTACGACCTCAACGTCGCGCAGGGGCAGCTGATCATCAACACGGTCGGCACCGCGGATGACCGGTGGACCGAGACTCAGAAGGCCAACCTCACCTACTGCGTGTCAAACGCGTTCGGCAGCAACAAGCAGAAGGTGATCACCGCCATGGCCAGCGCTACCGAAGCGTGGTCCGCGGTCGCCAACGTGAAATACGTCTACGTTGCGACGGAAGACGTGAACTGCACCAAGACCAACAACAACGTCGTCTTTGATGTGAACCCGGTCAACGCGTTCGGGACCTATCTGGCGCGCGCGTTCTTCCCCTCTACGGCGCGCTCCAGCCGCAACGTGCTCATCGAGAAATCGGCGTTCACTTCCACCGGGACCAACTTCACTGGTGTGCTTCGCCACGAGCTGGGCCACACTCTGGGCTTCCGCCACGAGCACACCCGTCCCGAGGCAGGCACCTGCTTTGAAGACAAGAATTGGCGCGTCCTGACCGAATACGATTCCGCGTCGGTGATGCACTACCCGCAGTGCAACGGCACCGGCTCCTTTGCGTCGCTCGATCTCACCGACATGGACAAGCAGGGCGCCGCGCAGATCTACGGAGCGCCGGGGAGCACGCCGCCGAATCCCCCGCCCACCAATCCGCCGGCGACTCCGACCACGGAGACCTTCAGCGGCTCTCTGGCGCAGGGTAAGACCCACGCGTACGGGCCATTCGACGCCGCGCCCGGCACGACCTTCAAGGCAACGCTCTCCGGCACCGGCGACGGCGATCTCTATGTACGTTTCGGCTCCGCGCCCAGCGCGTCTCAATACAATTGCCGGCCGTATCTGGATCGCACTGGGGAAGAGTGCATGCTCACCGTTCCCGCCGCGTCGCCGCGCGCATTTATTAATGTCGTCGGTTATGCCGCGGCGACCTACTCCCTGAAAGTCACATACACGAAGCCATGATGTGACAATTTTTAGTCTCAGACGTCTGAGACATCGCCGCTAGGATTCCAGTCCGAGTCTCGCAACGGGAGGTCCTCGTGCGCAGCCCGCGACCCTGGTTTTCCTGTCTCGTCTCTCTCTCGTTGTTCGCGTGCGGTCCGGTTGACGAGCAAGAGTTGGCGCTCGCGACCTGGTCGAGCGAGAGCGCGGCGCTCAAAGCGGATTGGGCTTGCGAGCCCTCCGCTTCGCTGATCCCGGAAGAGCCCGAAGAGCCGGAGGAGCCTCCGTCGACGGAGCCTCCTCCCGCCGACGAAGAGCTGGGCACCTTCGGCGGAGGGATCAGCGTTCACACGCTGCTCGGTCTGCCGGATCCGTCTACCTCGAACACGAGCACTCCGGAGCACTACCTCTCGGTCAAACCGACGTACGTCATCTCGTACAACGCACGCCGTAAGGTTCCCAATTGGGTGAGCTGGGAGCTGAGCTCCCGCTGGTTGGGCAGCGCCACGCGTTCTGACAATTACCGAGTTGACAACACGCTGCCCAGCTGGCTCACCCAAGCCCAGAACTCAGACTACTCAGGCAGCGGCTTTGATCGCGGCCACCTCTGTCCTTCCGCCGATCGCGCGAAGAGTGCGACGGAGAACAGCTCCACGTTCTATCTGACCAACATGATCCCGCAGTCCGGCAACAACAACCGAGGACCGTGGGCGAAGCTGGAGAACTACGCGCGCACGCTGGCGAAGTCCGGCAGGCGGCTCTTTGTCATCGCCGGCGGCGTCTTTCCCTCCAGCCCGAAGACGGTGGGCACAGGCGTCGCGGTTCCGGACAGCACGTTCAAAGTCATCGTGGTGCTTAACGCGGGGCAGGGCGCGGCGAACGTCAGCCCCAGCACCCGAGTCATCGCGGTGAACATGCCCAACTCCAACACGCAGATCGCGGCCAAGGACGACTGGAAGCGCTACCGAGTCAGCGCGCGCAGCATCGAGACGCTGACGGGCCTGGATTTCCTCTCGGACGTGCCTCAGTCGATCCAAAACCAGATTGAAACAACGGTCGACACGCTCTAGCCGCCAGAGGGCAGATTCTTGA
>JBQTKE010000515.1:0-6432 GCA_052386435.1 Myxococcaceae bacterium | reverse complement strand
CCACAGACTGGAGAGCTGCGCACGGGCCGCTTCGGCGTTGAACGGGAGCCCGGCCAGATCGGTCCGACCATCCACCGCGTCGAAGATTGTCTGCACACCCTCTGAAAAGAGCCGACAGTCTTCCGCGAGACGGGCCCGAGCGACAGGACCGGTGGGAACTGAGGTCGTCTCACTGATGATCCCAATGAACTTGTCGAACGCTTCAATGTCACCGAAGCGCAACAGCTGATAGCTGACCCCGTGGAAGTACCGGATGTAGTCCTGAAGCGCCTTGAAGCCGGACTCCGCGCCTTCGGGTGATTCCGCGAGCAACCGTGCTTCGACCGCGCGACAGAGGCCGGCGAATCCCCAGAGGTCCAACCGCAAGCGGTCACCCAGCTGTTTGGGATCAATCAGATCCGCGAAGACCGCAGGCTGACTCGGCCGCAAATGACGCGCGAGCTCTTCCAGCTGGTTCCGGAACAACGCGCGGTACTGCTCGGCGCCGATCAGAGCCCCTTCGAGATCCGTGCGGATCAGGTCGCGGATGATTGGATCAAGTCCTTCCCGCAGCGCCTGGGCCGTTCGCTGGAGGAAAGGATGTGACTGTCCGGTCACAAAGTGGATCAGACTCACCGCTTCACTGCGCACCAGCGCGAGCACCACCTTCAGCCGCCCCACGTAGTCCCGGCTCTGCGCGTACGAGAGGTAATGGAGCAGTCGGAAGAGAGACAGCGTGAGAACAGCGAAGGCCTCGCGCTCACCTTCGGGCAGCAGGCGAAGGGCTTCGAGCAGCGTGACGCTCTTCACCCGGTCATACTCGAGCCGGAACTCCAGTGAACGAAACGGCCGGAAGAACCGGTTGGTGAGGACGTGGCGGGTGGCGAGATCGCCCACTGATTTGAAGAGCGGGTAACTGCAGCCGGGAAGGTTCAACAGGTGATCAATGATGTCGCGCAGCGCGACGAAGCTCTCGCGCAAGGCGAAGAGACTGGCAAGTGGGCTGTCTTGGTTGAGCTCCGCTTCAAGCAGTCGACGTCGCTCGCGATCGTCTGAGACCTGCGTCTCCAGATAACGGCGGAAAACCATCTTCTGATCCTCCCCCTGATCCAGCATCTGCCGAGCGATCAACACCGCGCGCGAGAGCACGTCTCTGACATCCGTCAGCTCCGGGCGGAATTCGCGGGTGACGGCCTGGTCGTTGGGACCGAGCGGCAGGTTGTGAAGACTGAAGTAACGCTCCACCCCACGGAGCAACATCTCCAGCTCAAAGAGCAGCTCTTCACGGCCGTCGATGGAAAGACAGCGCAGCCAGCGCTCTCGTTCCGCCAGAATCGCCGTGCGTTGCGACTGAGAGCTGTGAATCAGCTCCGCATAAAAGTCCCGCGAGCGCCGGGCGCGGTTCACCAGAGGCTTCCCTGCCCTGGCGCCGGGGCCGGTTTGTTGAAGTATTGAAACGCGCGCGCGGTCGCGACGCGTCCGCGCGGGGTGCGGTGGAGGAAGCCCTCCTGCAGCAGGAACGGTTCGTAGACGTCTTCAATCGCGTCGCGCTGCTCGCCGACGGAGGCGGCGATCGTCTCCACGCCGACAGGCCCCCCGCCAAACTTCTCAATGATCGTGAGCAGGATTTTCCGGTCCATCGGATCCAAACCCGTGCTGTCGACTTGGAGTCGGGCGAGGGCGCGGTCCGCGACCACTCTGGAGATCTCTCCATCGCCTTCCACTTGGGCGAAGTCGCGCACACGGCGAAGAAGGCGGTTGGCGATGCGGGGCGTTCCGCGTGAACGCTTGGCGATCTCCGAACAGCCGCTGGCGTCGAGAGGAACCCCGAGGATGCGTGACGAGCGACTGAGGATCAGCTCGAGAAATTTGGGCTCGTAGTAGTCGAGGCGCTCTTGGATCTGAAAGCGATCGCGCAAAGGTGACGTGAGCAAACCCGTGCGAGTGGTAGCGCCGATCAACGTAAACGGCGGCAGATCGATCTTCATCGCGCGCGCGGCGGGCCCGCTGTCGATGGTGATGTCGAGCCGGAAGTCCTCCATCGCGGGGTACAGGTATTCCTCCACGGCCGCGTTCAACCGGTGGATCTCGTCAATGAAGAGCACGTCGCGCGGCTGCAGGTTGGTGAGCAACCCCGCGAGGTCGCCTTTCCGTTCGATTGCGGGGCCGCTGGTGACATGGACCGCACTGCCCAGCTCCGACGCGATGATGTGCGCCAGCGACGTCTTGCCCAAGCCCGGTGGTCCCGAGAAGAGGCAGTGGTCCAGCGCGTCGCCACGCGCCCGCGCGGCCTTCACGTAGATCTTCAGCTTGTCGACGACGACCGTCTGCCCCACGTACTCGTCGAACGAGCGCGGCCGCAGCGACGCCTCGAATCGATTTTCTTCGGGCGTGCCTTCCGCCACCAGCGACTCACTCTTGCGGGACATGAAGCGCCAGAAGGTAGCAGCAATAATTGCTAACGTCGCGCGTCCATGAGAGCCCGCTACCTGCTGCTCCTCCCCTTCGCGTTCGCCTGTGACTGTTCGAAGGCGCCAGGAGTGACCATCTGCCCGCTGGACGGCACGCCGGTGGAGGGATGCGTTCCTGCGTCCAGCACCTGCCCTCCTCTGGAAATGAGCGTCGAGAACGAAGGGTGGAAGCATGTCGCGGCCGGAAGCGCGATCACGCCCGCGAACAACCCGCCCGCATCCGGGAACCACTATCCCGTCTGGGCGAAGTACCAGGCGTACGACAAGATCGTGCCGCGCGGATACTGGATCCACAACGTCGAGCACGGCGCGGTGATCTTCCTCTACAAAACCGGAACGGACCCGGAGAAGGTCACCTCCCTGCAAACGGTCTTCGACAAGCTTCCCAACGACGCGCTCTGCGGAAAACCCCGCGCGGTGCTCACGGAAGATCCGGAGCTGCCTACCGAGCTCGCGCTCGTCGCGGCGGATCACGTTCTCTACGCGAGCTGCGTGGATGAGACCGTGATGCTCAAGTTCGTGAGCGACTACCAGGGCAAAGGACCAGAGGCCGTGTGCGTCGACGGGACTTATGTGCCGGAGTGATGGCCTTCCGCCGGATTCTCGACGCGCCGACGGAGATCCTCGAGCAGATACAGATGCTCGGTCTGGACCAGCTGCTGTTCGACGGCCCGCCACAGCCAGGAGGGTGACAGTCGCGCTACCCGAGCAAACGTACTCGTCTGGACCGGCACACGCCTTGCGGTTCCTCCCGGGGACTTCCAACCGCTGGGGGAAACCGTGTTCTCTGGTCCGCGCCGTGTGTCTATCGAGCCGCTTTTCGTCTGCTTCTTCGTTCTTGCGTGTGGCGGAAAAACCACGCCGGTCCATCCGAAGGGTGATCTTCCGGGAACGATGAGCGCCGCGCTCGGCAACAGTTTCGATCAAAGCAAAACCAGCGATGGAGGGACGCGAGTAGACGGTCCGGTGTCCAGCGGGCTAGCGCAGCAAATCGCCGCGCTCACCGACGTGGACGCGGGTGTCTCGCTCTTCAGTATCGGTCCAACGGTCGCCGCACCCCACGAGGAACCGATTGCGGGCAAGGTCGTGTCGTGGACGCGGGTGATGGGACAACCGCGGTTGGTGACCTCCCTCACCCACGGCGACGAGGCGGGTCCCGCGGGCGTGTTGCTGGTCTTCGATCAGGAGGTGAACCCGACGCTGCTCGCCAGGGCGATTGGCGTGTGGACCCGCGACGGCGAGAGACCCAAGTTCCGGGTGACGCAACCCACCACAGTCTGGCCTCTCTACGACGGCCCGCTGGACCTTTCGTACGTGATCCAAGTCACGCCACGGTCCACGCTCTCCCACGGCGAATCCTTCGGCATTGATGTGCCGACTTGGGAAGACGGGAGGCTGAGCTCACAGCAAATGCGGTTTCGCACGAACCGTGAGCTGAGCGTCACCGCGTCTGCAGTCCTCGATCGCGCGCCGCTCTCGTTCCATTACGCTCTGAACGTCAGCAACCCGCTCGCAGAGCCCTTGACCGAGACGGATGTCCGGATTGAGCCCCGTCCCAGCGAGCTGAGCGTGCAGCAGTGGGATGGGTATCTGGGACTGACCATGACCCTGGCGCCGGGGACCCAATACCGCCTGACCCTCCCGACGCTGATCGACATCTTCGGAAACCGCGCCACCCCGGCTCGGATCAAGTTCACCGCAGACGATCTGCCCACAGAGCTGCAGGCGCCGGCGTTTCCCGTCGTGCTCGAGCGGCGCGTGGCGAGGCTTCCTCTTCGGACCCTGAACACCGGCATCGTGACCGCGGAGGTTCACCCCTCGAGCTGCGAGACGGAACCGGTCGGTAAGCAGCTGCACATTCAGCCGCGCGCCAAGCTCAATGAGCGCGCAGTGGTGGACGTTCCGCTTCAAGGTCTGCACGGCAGGTACTGCATCAGCCTGCACGCCGAAGGCGTGGGCTCCAAGCATTCCGCTGTCCAGGCAAAAGCGGAGGTTCAGGTCTCCGACTTGAGCGCCACGGTGAAGCTCTTCCCGGGTGGCGTGTTCGTCTGGAGCACGCATCTTTCGGACAGCACTCCGGTACCGAATGCGCGGATCGAAGCGCTGGATGGAGTGGGAAACGTGATCGCGAAGGGTCGCAGCGACGCGGACGGCGTGGTGAAGCTCTCACTCCGCGGCGAAGCGAAGCAGATCACGGTGCGCAGCGGCGACGACTTCGCGCGGGTGGAGCTGGATGAGGACCACGTCTCTCGAGCGTGGCAGTTCGGATTTCCGGAAGCGCGAGAGGAGGCGCCGGTACTGCCCGCCGCGGTGTTCAGCGATCGCGGCGTCTACCGCCCGGGAGAGACCGCGCATGTGAAGGTGGTGTTGCCGTCTGGCAGCGCTGCCACCGCGCAGGTGACGGATCCCAAAGGGCAACGCGTGCTCGAGCAGAAGCTGCGCGCGGACCGGGTCGGAGGCGCGGCGTTCGACATGAAGCTCGCGGAGAAGGCGACGGTCGGCCCGTACTCCGTGCAGGTGACGCAGGCGGGTCGCTCCACCTCGTATTCCTTCCGCGTCGAGGAGTACCGGGTGCCGACCTTCGAGGTGAAGGTGGAAGCGCCCGCGCAGTGGACGTTGGGAACGGAGATCGCCGCGACGCTCAACGGGCGCTACTTCCATGGCGGCCCAATGGCGGGCCGCGCGGTGAAGTGGTCGCTCTATCGAGAAGGCGAGACGTTCTCTCCTTCCGGCTTCAACGGGTTCATCTTTGGCGCCCAGCAACACCGCCCCGCGCAGTTGATCGACAGCGGCGAAGGCAAGCTCGACGGCAACGGCACGCTGACGGTGCGCTTCACCCCCAACACCGACGCGCTCTCGCGCTACACGCTGGAGGCAAACGTCACCGATGTGGATCGACAGAGCTACGCGGGACGGACGTCGCGGCGGGTTCATCCCGCGCCCTATTACGTGGGCATCCGGCCTCCGAGCCGGCAGGTGCTGGCGATGGGCACCGCGCTGGAGGTGCCCCTGGTCGTGGTCACGCCGGAGGGGACGCCGAAGAAGGACGCCGCGATCCAGGTCGAGCTGCAGCGGTTGGATTACCACTCCACGGCGCGGCTGGTGGGCACGCAGGGTGTGGAGCTGTCGAGTCAGCCGGTGCAGGCGGTCGTGGCGCGCTGCACTTCCGCGACGTCGTGCAAGCTTATCCTGGATCAAGCGGGAGCGTTCCGTGTGCGCGCCTCTTCCGGCAGCGCAGTCACGGACGTGGGGCTCACCGTCGCAGGTGACAACGGCGCGGCGTGGCCCCGCTTCGAACATGCGCGCATCGACGTGGTCGCGGACAAGCCGCTCTACCAAGTGGGCGATGTGGCCGAGCTGGTCGTGCAGACGCCGTTCGCTCGAGCCAAGGGACTGCTCACCTTGGAGAGCAACGGCGTGCTGCGTCACCAGTTCTTTGAGATCTCCGGGAACACGCCGGCGCTAAAGGTTCCCATCACCGCGGAGCTGGGACCGAACACCTTCGCGTCCGTGGTGCTGCTGCGCGGACGTGTGCACGACGAGAAGGACGCGACGGGATTTGAGACGGGCGCGCCGTCTTTCAAGGTCGGTTACGTGGAGCTCAAGGTGGATGCGGCGGAGCGGCGACTCGCGGTGGAGGTGCTGCCGTCCGCCAAGGTGCTGGCGCCGCGCGGCGAGTTGGACGTGCAGGTTCGGGTGAAGGACCGCTTCGGCAAGCCGGTGAGCGGCGTTGCGACGGTGGCCATCGTCGACGAGGCGGTGCTGGGACTCACGGGCTTCAAGACGCCGGAGCTGCTTTCGAAGCTTTACGCGCGACAGCCGTTGGCGGTGCGCACAGCGGACGGGCGACTGGATCTGGTGCACTCGCGACGGGAGCGACGGGAGGCCCTGTTCCCAGGCGGCGATGGGGGCGACGGGCTGGCGCTGAGAATTCTCCCCGGCGATCTCCGCAACCTCTTCCAGAGCACCGCCTACTGGAACG
>JBQTKE010000514.1:0-3982 GCA_052386435.1 Myxococcaceae bacterium | reverse complement strand
TCATTGTCGACAATTTGCATCGTCGTGGAGAGGCGCTTACAGCCGTTGGGAATGTCGTTCACCGCGTCGTCATCGCTGGTGACGGTGGGCCATTCGGAGACGTGGAAGTTGGTCACCAGCAGCGTCTCGTTGCCCTGCTTGCGGTAGGCGAACGCGGTGCCGTGCTTGCGCACTTTCTTCCGACTTTTGCGGACCTCGCCATCCGCGCCGTACGCCAGACACTCGTAGACGACCTGGCTGCGCAGACAGAAGGAGTAGGGCTCTTGCGGCTCGTTCTCCGACTTGATTACCCCGGGCGTCAGCACCGCCGCGCTGTCCGCGTACTCGCCGGTGCAGAGCGCGGCGCTCCCAGCGTCCTGCGCGCGAGCAACCAAGCTCACGGCGAATAATCCCAGCGCTGTCCGTCCCGCAAAGCCCAGACGCATCGTCGCTCCAGAAACACCAAGCATGGCCATTTGCGAGGCGCGACGGAAGGCGCAGGTGTGTGCTTTGCGAGACTATTTTGACGCGGAGGGCCGGCGCACCTTGACGATCCGCAGCGCCGTCAGGAGCGCACGCCTGCCAGGCTAACACGCGCGCAAACGGCGCCCAGAAAACACCTGGTTGATTTATGGGCCGCCGACGGACAGTCGCTGCAGCGCGCGCGAGAACTCCACGCCCAGGTCGAAGAAGAGGCGAATCTTCTCGTCCAGGCGATCCGACGACGAGTACGAGAACACGCCGAGCACTCCGGTGAGGTCTCCGTTGTCCTGCAGCGGGACCTTCACGTACTTCTGAGGCAACCCGGCCGGCGCTTCGCGCAGTGGGTCTCCCTCCACCGCGACGATGGATTGCACCTGCACGCCATCCAGCGTGAGCTGGGTGTTTCCGATCAGCGAAAAGGTCTCCACCATCTGCTCCGCCAACCAGCTGAGCAGCTTGAGGGACAGCGGCGTGCGCGAAGTCACGATCACCGGCTTGTGCTTGCCGGCCGGTCCGTTGACCAGGAGCACCAGGATGTCGAACTGGGTCTCTTTGAGCAGCGCGTTGAAGAGCAGCCGGAGGATGTCTTCACGCTCGCGGGTGAGTAGCAGCCGCTGGCTGAAGTCCTTCACCAGCGTGTTGGTGCGGGTGGGATCCGAGAGCAGCCGCGAGAGCGACATCAGGAGATCTTCCTGAGGCGTGCCCTTCAAGATGAACGCATCCGCCCCAGCATCCAGCCCGCTCAGGATGTCGTGCGCGGCTTCCATCCGCGTCAGCAGCACCACCGGCACGTTCGCCGTCTCCGGCGCTTCCTTGAGCGCGCGGCACAGCTCGAAGCCGTCGCGCTTGGGCATGTTCACGTCGCTCAAGACGAGATCCGGCTTCTGGGCGCGCGCCTTGGTCAGGCCGTCGTCGCCGTCTTCGCCCAGCGTCACCTGGTATCCCGCGGAGGCGAGCCACGTGGAGACCAGAGAGCGCATGGATCGACTGTCTTCGACGTACAGGATCCGCTTGCCGGTGGGGGCCATGGATACCGCGACGATAGGCGCCTGCCCTAGAGGTGGCAAGGAAGCCGCGCGGACGGTCGGACTGTGCATCCGACGTCTGGATACACCTAGAAACCAGGGACGAAGTGGGTCTCGAACTGGTCCATTCGCTTCGAGAACGCCGGTACCCCTTCGATGGAGAGCGTTCGCAAGTCGACGAGCAGTCGCCGCACCGTCTTATCTGCTTCAGGGTTGGCAGGCTCCGACGAGCGCCGCTTGCGGTCCAGCGCATTGATGCGCGCTTCGAAGATCCGCCGCACCTCGACGATTCCCTCTTCGGCCGCTGTGTCCCGCGCCGTCCCTTGGGAGGGCGTGGCCATCACCGCGAGATCGGAAACCACCCGGCTGCGTCCAGCCGCAGGACCAATTGGCTTGAGCGGCTTCTCCTTGCCGAACCCCAGCGCGACGTACCCAATGAGCAGCATCGCCGCGGCGCCCACTCCGGCGATAATCGCCATCGTCCGCAGGGAGCGGCGGTTGGGGGACGCCACCGCTGGAGTTGGCAGATCCGCGTAGAGCGCGCTGTCCACGATCACCGCGGGGAGATTGGGTATGGACGCCGCGCGTCTGACGGGCGCTACGGGAACCAAGGGTTGGGTGGGCAGCTCTTGGATGGGAGCGACGGAGGTGCTGCTCGGCCACGCGGCAACCTGTTGCGTGCGTTCCTCAGGATCCGGCTCCCAAACGAAGGGCAGCGGCGAGGTGCGGTCCTGCGAGATCTCGGGGACCGGCACCGCGGGAACCAGCTCCGTCTTTTCCTGCGAACGCGAAAAAGAGAGGGCGCTGAATGAGTCCGTTCGCTCTTCTCCGGAAGACGCCAGACTTGAGTTGCGAGCGCGCTCGGCACTTCTCAGCGCGGGATCCGTCCGACCGTCTTCGCCATCGCCCAGCCGCGGCGTCACCACTGTGTAGCCTTCGCTCGGGTAGCCATCGTCAGGGGGGGCGAGCGCGGTACCATCGAACGGGCATTGCGCGGCCAGCGGCGAGACCGGTTTACCGCAGGTGGGGCAGTGGGAAGTGGAGCCGAAGGACATGGCGCAACGACGCGATGTCCGAAGAGTAAAAAGGAACCGGCAGTCCCGGGAAGAGGCGTTGCGGACAGACACCCCGCTACATGTGCGCCTGCTCAGTGGGAGCGGCAGGGGTGCCCGCGGCAGCATGCAGGACCATCAACAGCACGTCTTCAAGACGAGAACGCCGCGTCTCCACTTCGGAAACCGGGAGCTGCGCGGAATAGAGCGCCTTCAGTACGTCACCCGCGCTGGGCCTTCCCGTTCGCTCGGTGTACGTCAGCTCGTTTCGCCCAGGACCAAACACGGCCCCGGATTCGATGTCCGCTGGCAGCGGACCGACCGGGGAGGCGAAGTAGACATGCAGCCGCTTTTCACCCAGCCGCAGCATCAACGCGTTCTTCTCTTCCACCAGCAGCAGCTTGCCTTCGTTGATGATCCCCACCCGGTCCGCCAGCTCTTCGGCTTCTTCCAAGTAGTGGGTGGTGAGGACGATGGTCGTCCCTTCCGCGCGCAGCTTGCGCACGTAGGTCCAGAGGTCGCGACGCAGCTCCACATCCACGCCCGCGGTGGGCTCGTCCAAGAAGAGCAGCTTCGGTTTGTGCACCAGCGCCTTGGCGATAAGCAGCCGCCGCTTCATGCCGCCGGAGAGCGCGCGCGTCGCTGACTCGGCCTTGCTGGTGAGGTTGAGCGCCGCCAACACCTCATCCACGCGCGCCGAGTCCTTGCGCTTGCCGTAGTAGCCAAGCTGAAGCTCCAGCGCCTCGCGAACCGTGAAGAACGGATCGAAGTTGATCTCCTGCGGAACCAGGCCGATGTCCGCGCGAAGCCGAACCGAATCCGCCTCCAGCTCCGTGCCGAAGACCTTGACCGAGCCGGACGTCTTCTTCACCAGCCCACACACCGCGCCAATCAGCGTCGTCTTGCCAGCGCCGTTGGGACCCAGCAGCGCGAAGATCTCTCCCTTCTGAATGTCGAGGGAGAGATCGTGCAGCGCGGTGAGGGCCTTGTAGCGCTTCACCAGGTTCGTGATTTGGAGGATCGGCTCGACCAAAGCTCAGTAGCCGGGAGGCAGCACGAAACCCCACTGCGGAACGATAGGCTGAGAACGCACGCAGGGGCGCTTGTCCTCGACCACGTCCGCCGGCTCCGCCGCGCGCTGTGTGCACTGCTGAATCGGGCCGTCCAAGTACGGGAAGTACAGGTCGTGGTAGCCGGGGTAGTTCGGCAGCTTGCTGGTGCCCCACGAGTTCTTGATG
The DNA here is from genome assembly GCA_052386435.1 of Myxococcaceae bacterium. Lineage (GTDB taxonomy): Bacteria > Myxococcota > Myxococcia > Myxococcales > Myxococcaceae > JBQTKE01. The sequence continues at coordinate 205 of JBQTKE010000514.1, read as the reverse complement.
CGAATGAACTTCATCGTCGCAGTGGGGGACAGCGCCGCCAGCAGAGCCTGAGGACGCGTCTCCAACGTTCCCGCCGGCAGCGTGCCGAAGCCTGGGACATTGTCGATCTCGTAATCCTCCAGCACGACCAGGTGGCCGCCCTGAGGACCCGGCGTCGCCGGCGGAGCTAGGACCTGGCCCTGCGGAGTGAGCGCGTTGAAGTCCA
>JBQTKE010000513.1:0-4009 GCA_052386435.1 Myxococcaceae bacterium | reverse complement strand
CGGCTGTTCTCGATCACCACCGACGTGACCGCGCCGTTCTCGCTCATCTTTGAGGGGTGTGATCGCGTGACCTTGGCCTTGGGAGACGTGAAGAAGCTCACCACCAACCTGAAGGTCGTCGACAGCGAGATTCTCGCGGAAGACACCAGGCTGCTTGAAGACGCGATCCCGTCGCTGGTCTCCGCCTTCGAGCCCGCGCTCGCCGACGCGCTCAAGCCCTTCGTGCTTCCGTCTTTCGCAGGGTTCAAGCTGAAGGTCAGCGAGAGCAAAGGACTGGGCAAGACCGGCAACAGCTACAACCACATTGGGCTTTACGCCCAGTTGATGCTGCCCACCGCGCAGTGCTCGCGGAGCTTTCCCAAAGCGCTGGTTTCGCTGCGCAGCTCGGTGATGCATTCGGAGGCGCAGCGCTGGCCCACCGCGGTGCTCGATGTCTCGACGCGTGGTGGGCAGGACGATGCTGAGTACTCCTACCGAGTCGACCGCGGGCTCTGGACCACGTACATGAAGCCGGATCTGATGAAGCGGTTGGAGGTCACCCATCCCCGCTTGGCTCTACAAGGTGTTCACGAGATCGAAGTTCGCGCGCGACTCGCGGATGATCCGCACGGCGTCTCCGCGCCGGTGAAGGTCGCGATGCGCGTGGATCTCGACGCTCCCTCTGTGGTGCTCAGACCGAACGGCGAAAGTCGGACGCTCGAGGTGATTGCGCACGACGCTGTGACCACCGACGGACTGCTTCAGTACGCGTACAGGCTGGGCGGCGCATCGTTTTCAGAGTTCGGCACCCCTCTCGCGTTGTCGCTCGACGAGATCGAGGAGTCTGGATCGGTCGAAGTTCAGGTCCGTGACGAGACGGGGAACGTGGGCGCCGCATCGTATCGGGCCGCGCCTCCCCCCGCGGACTCGAGTGAAGCGCCGCGCGGCGGTTGTGCCGCGACGGGCGGAGAAATTTTCGTGCTCGCAACAGCACTGCTCGGACTGGGGAGCTTGTGGCGTCGTCGCGCTTCGCGTCGCTGATCCTTTTCATTGCGCTGTGCGCTCAACCGTTCGCGGCCCGCGCGGAAGAGGAGCGGTATGACCACCGAGGGGCGGTGGGACTGCTCCTCGGCGTGGGCGGAGAAGCGAAGTCCGCGGTGGCGAGTGGGGGATCCATCTCCGAAAGCGGGCAGAAGCTTCTGCTCGAGCTCGGGGGCACCGTGGCCGTGGGCTACAACGGCAACGAGCTGCTCGCGATGCTGCGCACGGGTCGCGGAGGCAGGAACGCCGACTACGGCGCGTTCTTCGGCTACCGCGGCTACTTCGGCCTGGATCGCGTGAAGACGTTCTTCGACATGGACGCGGCAGTGCAGTGGGTTCCCAACGTGATGTTCACCGTGGGACCGCGCTTCGGAGTGGGCGTGCAGTTCGAGATCCTCTCGCTGCTCGGCGCGTATGTCGCGCTGGCAGGCCAAGCGGGTTTCGGGGGCGGCGTCCATTTTTCCGGCGAGCTCACCGCGGGAATTCAGCTGCGCTCCTACTGGCTTGAGTAGTTTTCTTGATCGCGCGTGAAGCCGTGAGAGCCTTGTGTGCCCTTGTAGGAGGAATTGCACGCATGCCCAATAGCTCCCGTCTCACCTCGGTGGTGTTCCGGCTGCAGCGCGAGAAGCTCGAATCGTTGAAGGATCTCTCCAAGTCGACACGCATTCGTCAGAGCGAGTATTTGCGCGAAGCGATCTCGGATCTGCTCGAGAAGTACGAAGAGCGTCTGGTCGACTGAAGTCGCTTCACGCTTTCACCGAAAGGGCGGAGCGTTCGGCACGGTGGGCGCGCCAGCACGAAGCGCCTTAGGAAACGGATCGAGCGCCGCCGGGTACTCCACGTTCCAGAGCACCAGCCCCTCCGCGGGGGCTTTCACGCCATCGAGCTTCGCACCCGTCTCAAGCGCTTGCTCCCACGCTGCTTGCTTCAGCGCTCCGGCAGCGACCGCGACCGCGGAGCCGACGAGGTAGCGAACCTGATAGCGGCCGAAACCTGATCCGCGAAAGCGCAGCTCGACTTCATCGTCTTCACGAGAATGGAGCGAGACGCTGTGTAGCGTGCGCGGCTTCCGCGTGCTCGACTTCTCGTGAAACGCCCCGAAGTCGTGCGTCCCGACGTAGCGTACGAGCAGCTTCTGCAGCAGATCCAACTCGGGCTCTCGAGTGATCCGCGGATGTGTTCGGACGCTCCATGCGAAGGGTGACGCCTTCAAGCTCAACCGATAGCGGTACTCCCGCGCGACGCAGCTGAACTGCGCGTGGAAGGACGGGGAGGGCGCGACGACAGCGGTCAGGCCTAATCCCGGTGGGAGCCGCGCGCGCGTTGCTTCAAGAATCACGTCCGGTGCGTGCCCGCTGTCGGCCTTGAAGCTCACCACCTGCATTCGCGCGTGGACGCCCAAGTCGGTGCGGCTGGAAGGCATCAGCGCACGCACGCCTTCGGGACGCAGCGCTTCCAGCAAGGATTCCTGAACGGTGGGGCCCTGGGTTTGACGCTGGAACCCTCGAAACAGGTCCCCTCGGTACCAGACCCACATCGCCAACCGCTGCCGAGCACTCATCTGATCACGTGGATTGCGGCGAGGTACGCGACCTGTACAATACGCGCCACGCCGAATGAGCAAGAACCTTGGCATGGATGTGGGCACCCACGGGGGTGATTGGCTCTTCAAGCAAGGAGAGCTGGTTCTTGGCCCGGTGCCCGCCACCAAGTTGGTCGAGAAGCTCTACGAGGGCGAGATCGACGGTCGCACCGAGATCTCCAGACTCGGAAGCGGCAACTTCGGTCGGCTGGCCGAGGTCGACTTCTTCAAGGTGCACCTGGCGAAAGCTGAAGCGAAGAAGCGCGTCGATCACATGGCCGGCGCGGCAGAAGCCGCTCAGCGGCGGCGCCGTCTGCTCAGGGTCGCCGCGCTCGCCACCATCTGCGTGGTCGCAGCCACGGGCGTCGCTTTCTTGGGGCAGTACCTCGCGGTGCACGGCACCTGGAAGACCGCGGACGATCCCTTCGGGGACATTGAAATGATGTCGCCGCCAACGATCGCGTTGGCCAGCGCTCGCGCCACGGAGCAGGAAGAGTTCGTCTACTACCCGGGGGGCACGCCGCCCAAGCCCTCGCCTTCTCGTCCCGCGCCTGAGCCGAAAGAGAAGCCGGCCAAGATCGCCAAGCTCACGCGTCCTCCACCTTCGACGAAAGCGCCCTCTGGCAATGTCGAGACCGACGATGACGGTCTGCAGATGGCGAAGTTCGATCAGAGCGCGATCAACTCGGTCGTCGCGAGCAACCAACGTTCGCTCTACCCGTGTATTCGCGCTGAAGCGGAGAGGAAGCCGGGCCTCTCCGCGCAGATCCCCATTGAGTTCGTGATTGGCAACGACGGTCACGTGAGCAAGGTGTGGGTGGACAACCCGACCTTCAAAGAAGGCTCGCTCCCCGAATGCCTGTTGCGCGCGCTACAGAAGTGGCCGTTCAAAGCCTACGAAGGTGAACGCGCCACCGTTCAACTCAAGTTCAAAGTAGGCAAAGGCTGAGCTTGAACTCGCCGCGGCCCGCGTGCATATCAACGGGTCGAAATGTCCGCCGCCGCCGAAGCCATTTCCATCAAGGCCAGCCAGGTGTCGCCCGGTTCTTTCCGTCACACCGTCCTGCTCGCCGCCAAGCGCTTCAAGGCGACCTGGGTGGAGCTGGGAAGAATGTTGGTGAGGGTGCGGGACGAGGGGAGCTTTCAGGAATGGGGCTACGACTCGTTCGAGACGTACTGCTTGAAGGAGCTGCATATCCGCAAGCAGACCGCACTCAAGCTGACACGCAGCTTCTCCTTCTTGAAGAAACACGAACCGAAAGAGCTCGCGAGCGAGGACATTGTCGAACGCGCTCCGGCCTTCGAAGTCGTGGAGGTCCTAGCGGACGCGGAGGAGCGCGGTCAGCTCTCCGCCGAGGAGTACCGCAGCGTGCGGGACTCCATCTGGAACCAGGAGCGGCCCATCGC
>JBQTKE010000512.1:0-1700 GCA_052386435.1 Myxococcaceae bacterium | reverse complement strand
GCGCGGCTGCGCGCGCGCCCCTGGTTCTTCTGACCGTCGGCCTGGGGGGCCCGGGGGTCTTTTTTCACACAGCAACACTCTGTTTTTTCTCCTGCGTTTATGTGTTTAACGCCTGACCCTAGCGGATCGCGGCTTGGATGGCGTGCTGCATGGCAGTGCTCATCCCGAACGTTTTGGCCTGAGCGGGCGTGGCCCAGGTCAGCTCTACATACCCTTCCGGCGGCTTGGTGGGCGCGCGGCCTTCGAGAGCAACCACTCGCAGCTCAAGGTCTCGGTGCGTGAGCGTTCGCTTGACCGTGCCCAGCTCCTTCACTTTGCGCCCGCGAGTCTGCGCTTCGAAGTTTTCCGCGGGAACGGACGGCAGCTCCCAAAGGCCACCGAAGAGTCCCTTCTCTTCTCGTCGGGCGAAGAGCAGCGCTTCGCCTTTCCTCCAGACGAAGGTCGCGTAGCGCAGCGACTTACGCGGGGCGCGGACCCGGGGCGGAGGCAGCTCGGCGATCCGGCCCTTTGCGAGCGCGATGCAGTTTTTCCGAACAGGGCAGAGGAGGCACGTGGGCCAGTCCGTCTTGCAGACCGTGGCGCCCAGCTCCATCAGCGCTTGGTTGAGATCGCCGGGCCGCTTTCCGGCGACGAGTCGCTCCGCGAGCTCCCAGAGCTTCGCCTCACGCGCGCGATCTCCCGGCGCGCCTTCCACCTCGAAGAGCCGCGCGAACACCCTCGCGACGTTTCCGTCGACCTACGGTGCCTGCTCATCGAACGCGATCGACGCGACCGCTCCAGCTGTGTAGCGGCCGAAGCCCGGCAGCGCGCGCAGACCTTCCGCCGTCTCCGGAAAGGTTCCTCCGTACTGGGTGACCACTTGCCGCGCGGCTCGGTGAAGGTTGCGCGCGCGCGAGTAGTAGCCCAGCCCGGACCACAGCGAGAGCACGTCGGTCAGAGGCGCCGCGGCGAGCGCCTGTACATCCGGAAAGCGCTGGAGGAACCGCTCCCAGTACGGAATGACCGTGGCGATCTGCGTCTGCTGCAGCATCACCTCGGAGATCCAGATGGCGTATGGATCTTTCGTCCGCCGCCAAGGCAGGTCCCGCTTCGCGTGATCAAACCAGCGCAGCAGCGCGTCGCGCACTTTACCGCCCCGCACCCAACCGTCGCACCACCACGCCCGCTGCGTTCATCCCGAAGACGGACGTCACGAATGCCACGCTGCCGTCGATCTGGTTGCGGTGGTTGCACGTGTGAAAATCATTTTCGCTCTGCGGGCAGACACAGAGGAAGCCGTCGGTCGCTTCGTCGTAGCGAAGGTCGTACGGCTCGCGGCGCTTCTCAATCGAGTAGACCGCGGTGATCCCAGTCGGCACGTCGGTGTTCACGTCGTACTTGCGCTTGAGCAGCTTGCGGATGTCCTTGGCGAAGGGGTCCATGTGCGTCTCGCAGAGGTCCTCCACGCGGATCGCGGTGGGATCCAGACGACCTGCGGCGCCCATGGAGCTCACCACCGGAATACCCAGCGTCACGCAGCGGTGCAGCAGGTGCAGCTTCGCCTTCACGTTGTCGATGGCGTCCACAACGTAGTCGAAGTCTCGGGTGAGCATCTGCTCGGCCAGCTCTTCCCGATAAAAATCCTTCACCGGCTCAACCGTGAGGTCCGGATTGATCTGCTTGCAGCGTTGCGCGAGGAGCTCCGCCTTCGCCTTCCCCAC
>JBQTKE010000511.1:0-21988 GCA_052386435.1 Myxococcaceae bacterium | reverse complement strand
GCCCGACGGCAATATGGAGTGCCTGGGTCGCAATGACTTCCAGGTGAAGCTGCGCGGCTTCCGGATTGAGTTGGGCGAGATTGAGGACGCGCTGTCGCAACATCCAGCGGTGCGACAGGCGGCGGTGATCGTTCGTGAGGACCGCCCCGGCGACAGACGGTTGGTCGCGTATGCGGTGACGACCGCGGATGTGTCAGATGGAGATCTGCGCGCGCACCTGAAGCGCACGCTCCCTGATTACATGGTTCCCTCCGGCTGGGTGCGGCTGACGAAGATGCCGCTCACCCCCAGCGGGAAGATCGATCGCAAGCAGCTGCCGGCGCCGGATCGCAAGCGCCCTGACTTGGGTCACGAGCTGCAGTCACCCCGGACCGTCACGGAGAAGAGGGTCTGCTCTCAGTGGGCGGAGCTCCTCGACCTGGACGCCGTGGGGTTGCAGGACAACTTCTTTGATCTCGGCGGCTCGTCGGTCTTGGCCGTGCAAGCGGCGACGCGTCTGGCGAAGGAGCTCGGCATCGAGGTCTCGCCGGTTCAGCTCTTCGACAGTCCGACTCCTGGCGCCCTCAGCGCTTGGATCGACAGCAATGCGACGGGACAGAGCTTGATCGGGTCCGACGCGGCGGCGCGTGCTGCGCTCGGCACGCGCACGGGCGGACGGCTCTCCGACATCGCGATCATTGGAATGGCCGGCCGCTTCCCTGGCGCCAAGGACGTGGAAGCGATGTGGAAGAACCTCCTGGGCGGCGTGGAGTCGGTCAGCTTCTTCAAGCTGGAGGAAGTGGATCCTCTCGTCCCCGCGCGGGAGCTGAACGATCCGGCGTACGTGCGGGCGCGTTCTGTTTTGGAGAACGTGGATCAATTCGACGCCGCCTTCTTCGGGATCAGCCCGAGGGAAGCGGAGGTGATGGATCCCCAGCAGCGCCTCTTCCTGGAAGCGTGTTGGGACGCGTTGGAGCGCTCAGGCTATTCGCCGGAAACCGCGGGAGGACTGGTCGGCGTGTTCGGCGGTGTCTACACCAACAGCTACTTCGCTACGCACGTCACGCAACGCCCTGACCTCTCCGAGCGAATGGGCGCGTTTAACGTCTTAACCGCCAACGAGAAGGACTACGTCGCCACCCGCGTCGCGCACCGGATGAATCTGCGCGGACCGGCGCTCTCCATTCACACGGCTTGCTCCACCTCGCTGGTTGCGGTCTGCGAGGCTGCGAAGAGTCTGCAGGTCGGCGAGTGCGACGTCGCGCTCGCGGGCGGCGCTTCGGTGCATGTCCCGGTGAGGAGCGGTCACGTCTACGTCGAGGGAGGCATGCTCTCCGAGGACGGCCACTGTCGACCCTTTGATGAGAAGGCGAGCGGCACCACGTTCTCAGATGGCGTGGGCGTGGTGGTGCTCAAGCGCGTGGACGACGCGGTTCGCGATGGCGATCACATTCACGCGGTGATCCGTGGCACGGCGCTGAACAACGACGGCGGCAACAAGGCGTCGTTCACCGCGCCGAACGCGGAGGGACAGTCCGCGGTGGTTGCGCTCGCGCACGCCCGCGCGCAGGTGAACCCGCGGCAGATTGGCTACGTCGAAGCGCACGGAACCGCGACGCCGCTGGGTGATCCCATTGAGGTGACCGGCCTCACTCGCGCGTTCCGAGCGGGGACGCAGGACAACCAGTACTGCGTGCTCGGGTCTGTGAAGAGCAACTTCGGGCACCTTGTCACCGCGGCCGGCGTAACGGGGCTCATCAAGGCGAGTCTGTCACTGGAGAATGAGGTCATTCCTCCCACGCTCCACTTCAGGAAGCCCAACCCCAAAATCGACTTTCCGAAGACGCCGTTTTTCGTGAACCCGTCACTGCACAAGTGGCCGCGCACGCTGACCGCGCGGTTCGCGGGCGTGAGCTCGTTTGGTGTCGGCGGGACCAACGCGCACGTCATCGTCACCGAGGCGCCTGAGACCGCGCCTTCGTCCGCCTCGCGTCCCCGGCAGCTGTTGCTCCTCTCGGCACGAAGCAAGTCCGCACTCGACGCGATGTCGGAGCGGCTCGCGGTCTTCTTGAAACAACATCCGGAAGTTCCTCTTGCGGACGTTGCCTGGACGCTGCAGGCGGGCCGTTCGATCTTCCCGTATCGCCGCGCGATCGTGGCGGAGACGCACGTGGATGCCATCTTTGCGCTGGAGAACGGCGACCCTGCGCGCGTCTTCACGCGGCACGACGATGCAGACTCGGCGGAAGTGGCGTTCGTGTTCCCGGGACAAGGTTCGCAGTACGTTGGGATGGGCAAGGCGCTCTACGCCCGAGAGCCGGTGTTTAAGGAGACGGTCGACCGCTGCGCGGAGCTTCTGAAACCCCATCTGGGCCGCGATCTGCGCCAGCTGCTCTACCCTCCCGCAGCTCAAGCTGCTGTGGCGACCGAAACGCTCAAAGACACCTCGTTCACTCAGCCGGCGCTCTTCGCTACCAGCTACGCGATGGCTCGACTGTGGATGAGCCTGGGCGTGAAGCCCGCGGCGATGATGGGGCACAGCGTGGGTGAATTTGTCGCCGCGTGTCTGGCCGGTGTCTTCGCCGAAGCGGACGCGCTCAAGCTGGTCGCGCTGCGCGGGAAGCTGATGGGGGCGCAGCCGAAAGGCAGCATGCTGACGGTGCGCCTTGCCGCGGAAGAGGTGGAGAAGAAGTTGGCCGCGTGGCCCACTCTCGTGATCGCGTCCGACAATGCTCCCGCGTTGTGCGTGGTGGCGGGGCCGTCGCTGGACGTCGAGCGTTTCCAGAAGGAGATGGAAGCCGCGCGCGTGCAGGTCCGCATGCTGGTGACGTCGCACGCGTTCCACTCGCAGATGATGGATCCCGCGGTGGCGCCGTTTCTGGAGGCGGTGAAGTCGGTGAAGCTGTCCGAGCCTTCGATTCCGGTTGTCAGCACCGCCACCGGCAACTGGCTCACGCCCGCGGAAGCAAAGGATCCGCAGTACTGGGCCAAGCAACTGCGCGCGCGCGTTCAGTTCTCCGCCGCGGTTCGAGCGCTGTTGCTCAAGGGCGGGATCATTCCGCTCGAAGTGGGTCCTCGCGGCACCATGACTGCGCTGATTCGCCAACAGGTGAAGGACAAGGCGAAGCAGCTCACTGTCGCGTCGATGGCGGATGAGGAAGGGGAGGGACGCGATTACTTGGCGTTTCTCGCGGCGATGGGCCAGCTCTGGAACGGTGGTGCGCGTCCAGACTGGAGGGCGTTTGTGCGGGCCGAACGTCGTCTGCGCGTGGCGCTGCCCACCTATCCGTTCGAGCGCAAGCGGTTCTGGGCTGAGCTTCCGGGAGATCGCAGCGTTCAAGTGCACGTGCAACAGACCCGCGTTCCCGCCAACACCGTCGCCGCTGCCCCGGCAGCTCGCGGCGCTGCCTCGAAGCTGATCAACGAACAACTTCGCGTCATGCAGCAGCAACTCGCACTACTTGCCAACCGCAGAAACAAGGGGTCTTAAGTGAGCCGCAAACAGCGCATCGCCGACGACGTTCGCCAGGTGCTGGAGGAGATGTCAGGCCTGGAGTTGCAAGGGGCGGATTCCGCCGCGACGTTCCTCGAGCTGGGGTTCGACTCGCTCGTGCTCACGCAAGCGGCGCTGGAGCTCAAGCGCAAGTTCGGCGTGCCTCTGGCGTTCCGCCAACTCACCGAGCAATACGCGACCTTGGAGCTGCTCGTTCAGCACCTAGACGCCGTGCTCCCCGCGGATCAGCAGAGTGCAGCGCCGCCCGCGCCGACCACCCACGTGTCTGCTCCCGCGGCGGCCACGCCGGTACCGCCCGTCTCGATGCCGATCGCGTTGCCGACCTTCACCGCGCCCGCGGGCGCCGTCGGCGATGACGTGCAGCAACTGATTGCCGCGCAGCTTGTGTTGATGCAGCAGCAGTTGATGGTGCTTGGCGGTGCGACGTGGCCTGCTCAAGCCACAGGGGCGGTCGCCGCGCCGAATGCATCCGTTTCGACCGGGGCAACGGCAAGCAACGGCTTGGCCGCGACTTCTGCAGCGTCCGCTGCTCCTGTCACTGCTCCTACCGCGGGCGCAACCGCTGCGCTTGGTGGCGCTGTTCCAACCGCTGCGGCCGCGGCGGAAGAGTCGGCCACGCACAAGTACGACGTGAAGAAGGCCTTCGGAGCGATCGCGCGCATCCACCACTCGCGCGACGAGATGACGCCGAAGATGAAGGCGCGCCTGGAGGCGATCACCAAGCGCTACACCCAGAAGGCGAAGTCCTCCAAGGCGTTCACCGCGGAGAACCGCAACGTGATGGCGGACCCTCGCGTGGTGACCGGCTTCCGTCCGGCGGTCAAAGAGCTGGTGTTCCCCATCGTGGTGAACCGGTCCAAGGGCGCTCGCGTTTGGGACATTGATGGCAACGAGTACCTCGACGCGCTCAACGGCTTCGGTTCCAACTTCTTCGGCCACTCTCCCGACTTCATCCAAGAGGCGATCAAGAAGCAGGTGGACGAGGGGATCGAAGTCGGTCCTCAGCACCCGTTGAACGCGGAGGTCTGCAAGCTCATCTGTGAGTTCACCGGCTTTGATCGCGTCGGCCTTTGCAACACCGGCTCTGAGGCTGTGATGGGCTGCATGCGCGTCGCGCGCACGGTGACCGGACGCCGGTTGATCGCCATCTTCACCGGCTCGTACCACGGCATCTTCGACGAAGTGATCGTGCGTGTGACCAAGTCAGGGAAGGCGATTCCCGCGGCCCCTGGGCTGATGCCTTCGACTTCCGAGAACGTGCTGGTGCTGGACTACGGCACCGAGGCGTCACTGGAGATTCTCCGAGAGCGAGCCCACGAGTTGGCCGCGGTTCTTGTCGAGCCTGTGCAGAGCCGTCGACCGGACTTCCAGCCGCGCGAATTCCTGCAAGAGGTCCGCAGGATCACCGAAGCGTCAGGAACCGCGTTCATCTTCGATGAGGTCATCACCGGCTTCCGCACCGGACCCGGAGGCGCGCAGGCGCACTTCGGTGTGAAGGCCGACTTGGCGTCCTACGGCAAAGTCGTGGGAGGCGGCATCTCCGTGGGCGTCATCGCTGGCAAGCGCGAATGGATGGATGCGCTGGACGGCGGGCACTGGCAATTCGGTGATGACTCCGTGCCCACCGTGGGCGTCACCTACTTCGCCGGCACCTTCGTGCGGCATCCGCTGGCGTTGGCTGCGGCGAAGGCGTCCCTGGAGCGCATGAAGAAAGAGGGCCCCGCGCTTCAGAAGCGCATGAACGACATGACCAACGAGCTGGCGAATCGGCTCAACGGTTGGTTCGAGGAAGTTGGCGCGCCGATCAAGATCAAGCACTTCTCTTCGCTCTGGAAGGCGATGTGGAAGGACGAGCAGTCTTGGGGAGATCTGCTGTTCGTTCTCTTGAGAGATCGCGGCGTGCACATCATGGATGGGTTCCCGTGCTTCATCACCGCGGCGTTTACCCAAAAGGATCTTGATCTCCTGATTCAGTGCTTCAAGGACGCGATCACGGAGCTGCAGGACGCGGGCTTCATTCCTCCGCGCAAGATCAGCGCGACCACGCAGGCCACGCTCGACCCCAGCTCGCCTCCTGTTCCTGGTGCGCGGTTAGGACGGGATCCCAGCGGCAATCCCGCGTGGTTCGTCCCCAGTCCGACCGAGCCGGGCAAGTACGTCCAGCTGAGCTGAAGAACGCCGAAAAGCGGATGTCCCTGCACCCGTTGTCCGGGCATGGGGTGCTGCGCGACGATCGCGCTTCGTTGATGGCGGTGGATGCTGGCGTTCGGAAGACGCTTCCGGAGTACATGCAGCGCCTCATCGAGCTTCCGGACTGGTCCAGTGGCCGCGATGTGAAGGACTTCATCGACAAGGCCTATGTCCGAGCTGCCAGCCGGCAGAAGCGCAAGGGATTGAGCGGCGACGGGCGCAAGCTGGAGGCCGTTGATGTGGAGCAGGCGTTCGAAATGGTCGTTCGGAAAAAGGCGGGGATGGACACTGCTTAGGGACCGCGACCTACGCGAGGAGCCCCGGGATGTTTCCGCTGTAGTCCGGATGGCCGAAAGTCTGGATGTTCTGTCCGAACGCCTGCGCGATCGTGACCAGCAAGCGGTTGTGCGCGGTGGCTTGCGGGGCCTTCTGTCCAAAGCCGTTCCAGCCGGCGAGCGGATCGGACGTGGTCGGGCGCAGATTCAGGTAGCGGCCCATCTTCAACTTCCCGGCGGCGCCACCAGCCAGAATCGTCGGCACTTCCAGGTTCGCGTGACCGGCGGCATCACCCAGCTCGTTCCCCCAGAGAATGAGGGTGTTGTCGAGCACCGAGCCGTTGCCTTCAGGAATCGCCGCGAGCCGCGACATGAAGTAGGCGACCTGTTCCGTGTACCAGATCTGCGCCTTGTTCATGTTCAGGTTGATGGCCTGCTGCGCGGGGGACGTGCCGGTGGTCACCTTGTGCGCGAGCTCGTCGTGGATGCTCATGTTGAGCTCCAGCCACGGCATGCCCGGCGCTTCCGCGTTGATGTGCAGCGTCGCGATGCGGGTGAGATCGCACGCGAACGACTGCGCGATCAGATCCATGTGGAGCTTGAGCAGCGCGGGAGCGTTGGCGAGGTCTCCAATCGCCGGAACCGTGGGCGCGGCAGGCTTCACACAACCGGCGCTCGCGGTCAGACCACCCAGCCGCTTCTCGATGGTGTCGAGGACCGAGAGGTGGTTGTCGAGCTTCTGCCGTTCCGCGCCGTTCAACCGGTTGCGCAGGCGGGTGGTGTCCTTGGCCAGGAAGCTCATCAGGCTGCGTTTTCGCGCGAGCTCAGCTTCGGCGGCAGGGTTCACGGTGGCGCCCGCGACCACGAGGTTCGCGAAGAGCCGCTGGTACACCTTGTTCGGGTCGCGCTCGAAAGGAACGCGCGTGCCGGTCTTGGTGAAGGAGAGCGTGTTGTAGACGTGCTGTCCGTCGAACTGCTGATACGCGAGCAGCTCCAAGGAGCGGTACTTGGTCGCGCCGCCCACGGTTTCGGCGAGGTACTGATCCAGCGACTGGCTCTCCGGGAAGTAATCGCCACCGCCCGTATTCATCTTGCTGCCGGTGAGGAACGTACAGCGCGCGCCTTCGTGACCGCTCTGGCCGTACTCATAGAGGACCTTGAAATCCAACCCGTCCAGGATGAGCAGCTTGTCCTTGTACGGCGCAAGCGCTGCAAGCGTAGAGTTGGGGAACGCGAGGTTGAAGTTCGTCTCGGTTCCTTGAGGCCGCCAGTACTGAGGCTGCAGGCCGTGCGGCGTGAACAGCGTCACCAACCGCAACGGCGGCGCGGCGTTCTGCGCGTACGCGGGATCGCTGCGAAAGAGGTTTCCGAAGAAGGCAGCAGCGCCTGCGCCGGCGAAAGACTTGAGGAGAGTTCGTCGTGAGTGCTTGGACATTTCGAACCCCCGTTAGGGCAAGACGACTTTGCGTTGGATGAAGCCAGTGGAACGGACCATGGCCACCATCACTTCGTTGAGATCGAGCTCCTTCCCGCGGAGTTGAGCAAGCGAGGAGTCGAGGTTGCATTGGTCGGACTCTTCCTCCTGGCGACCCATGCCGAAGCGGAACAGCTGCAGGTTCACGCAGGCCGAGACGTCGGTGTTGTTCGCCAGCATGCGGGCGAGCTCTCCGCCGCCAGTGAAGGCGCCCTCGTTGGCTCGGTCACTCGTACCTTCGAGCGAGCCACTCGCGTCCACGGTCTTGTTGTTCTCCGTGGTGCGGTGCTTGCCCAGGCCGTCGAAGTCCTCCATGCCGAAGCCAAGGGGGTCCATCAGACGGTGGCAGCCGGCGCAGGACGCATTGCTGGTGTGGGCGGCGACGCGCTCGCGGGTCGTCCGAGTCGGATCCGGCGCGGGCGGCGCGACGATGATCGACGCGGGCGGCGGGGGCATCTCCGTGCAGAGCATTCGCGTGCGCACCAGCTTGCCGCGCAGGATGGGCGAGCTGTCTGCCGCGTGCGCGTAGGAGGCAAGCAGGCCGGCTTGGGTCAGCAAGCCCGCGCGCTCGGGTGGGAGCTTCACTCTCTGCGGCGTGGTGCCGGGCCGATCCTTCAGACCGTAGAACGCGGCCAACGTTGAGTCGGCGAAGGTGTAATCGGCGGCGAGCAGCTCGGGTAGACGAACCTTTTCGCTGGCGATGACACTGGTCAGGAAGGTGTCGGTCTCGGCCTTCATCGAGTCGCGCAGTGTGGTGCTGAACTCGGGGAACGCGGACGCATCCTTCTGAATGGAGTCGATGTTCTGCAGGCCTAGCCACTCGACAACGAACTCCTTGAGCTGGGCGCGCGCGCCGGCGGTGCCCAAGAGGCGACGCGCGTGGGCTTCACGCTCTTCGGGATCGCCGAGCAGCCCCGCTTCGGCAGCGGCGGTCAGTGTCGCGTCCGGTGGCGAGGCGGTGACGGTGAAGGCCAGCTCAGAGGCGATCTCGTGCGGCGTCAGCGACTTGATCGACTCAGTGTTCGCCGGATCACCCAACTCGGTTCGGTACAAGAAGCTGGAAGACTCGATGACGCCTTGGATCACCAGCGCGATGCCGGTCTTGTAGTCCGCGCCGGTGCGGCCCGCGGTGTAGAGGGCGACGAGATCCGCTCGCTCTTCAGTCGAGAGAGGACGGCGGTAGGCCTTCTTCGCGAACGCATCAATGAATTGGGTGGCGCAGGTGGTTTCGTTGGCGCCGGCTGCGCAGGGAGCGAGGGTGGTGATGGAAGCCACCGCGCGCTGCGCCAGCGTCTGCGCCACGCCGTCCACCTGATCTCCGAACAGTGGAGAGACCTCCAGACGATCATGGTTGGTGAAGCCGAGCACGCGGTCTTCCGCGGCCAGCCCATCGCCTTCGGTGACGGCGATGCCCAGTGACGCGGAGGCCGTGGCGTTGAACTCCTCGCGTGTCAGCCGGCGAACACGTGCGTCGGAGTGGTTCGCGCAGAGGGCGCTGGATCCGGTGAGTGCATCGCCGGGGAACTGGAGGCCGGCTTCACCCGTACACCCACCTAGCAAGAATGCGCTCACGATGAACCCGATAGACACAGCTCTGCACGCCATTACGTCATTCCCTCTCGAGCTCCGTCCTGGGTCGCCCGTGACATCAGCCAGCAACTGCGCTGCTCGAAACCGTTTCGAGGGAAACAGCCATATCGAAATGGTCGAATCCGACTCCATGCGGCACGGCCGCACGTGAATGGTGAGGTGGCAGAGGTGCGCGTAGGTGCTTCTTCGGCGAGCAACGCTGTTTTGCTTTTTCACTGTCGACGGCAATTCCGTCCACGGCGGCCTTGCATGGCCTCACGCCATCCGACGCTTCTTTAGGCGCTGCGCTACGACCTGTCCGCAGCGGGTCGGACCACGCGTTTTTCTTTGGGAATACGCAGCGTCTTCGCCACGGACAGCACGAACTTGGGGTCCTGGACCAAGTACCTCCTCCAGAGACGCCGCGGCTCCTGCGCCAATCGATACAGCCACTCGAAGCCCATGCGCGAAACCCAAGGTGGCGCGCGCTTCACGGTGCCGGCGATGAAATCCAGCGCCGCGCCAATGCCTAAGAGCACTGCGGGAGAGAGCTGCTTCGCCACCCGGTGACAGAACAGCTCCTGCTTGGGGCAGCCCAGCGCGACGAACACGAGATCCGGTTTCGTTTTTTTGATCGACGCGACGATCTCCGCGTCCTTCGACGAATCGTTGGTGTCAATCATCGGCCAGGCGGTGCCCACGATCTGAACGTTGAGACGCGCGCGCAGCTTTTCCGCCGCCAGCTCCGCCACGCCCGGGCCTGCACCGAGAAAAAAGATCCGCCAGCCGCGATCAGACGCGCGCTCGATCAAAGGCACCACGAGATCTGATCCCGAGATCTTCTCCGGCAGCTTCAAACCGAGCAGGGGAGAGATCCACACCAGCGGCTGTCCATCCGCGAGCGACAATTTCGCGGAGCTGTAGGCCTCTCGGAACTTCGCGTTGTCCTCCGCCATCACCACGTGGTCGATGTTCGGCGTGAAGACGCAGCCGCCTTCGCGCGACTGGACCAGCTCGTCAATCGCGTCCAGGGCTTCCTCGAAACGGAGGGCATCCACCTCCAGTTTTCCAATCCGCAAACGCGAACGGCTCAAGGTGCGCCTCCTTCAACCGCTGCGAGCGTGGGTGCAACCGACGGGGTAATGACTCGCCTCTGCGCGGGCCAGGCACCCACCGCCACGGCGAGCTTGCTGGTCATTGTCGCGGCCAATCCCACGAAGAAAGCGCCCAACCAGCTGGTGGTCCCCATGTCGCCGAAGGACTGCACCAGATAAACGACGACCACGGAGATGGCGGCGAGCGCGGCGGTGCGATCAATGGGCCGTGCCGCCTTGCGATACGCCCGCCCCGCGAGCATGGCGGTGACGCCCAAGTAGAGGGTAATCAAGCTGAAGCCGATTAATCCGACATTGCTCCACAGCCAGAGCAGCGAATTGTGCGGGTGGAACTTCCAGGTCGGCATGGCCATGGAGATGTCCGGCATCTCCAGCAGCAGCTCGAACTCGTGACCAAAACCTGAACCGAGTACGCCGTTCTTCATCCACGTCGCGATCACGTTGAAGTTCTCAAGGTCGCGGTAGTCCGGCTGGCCCGGCGGCCCGCCTTGTCCCTCGACCAGCGACCTCAGAACCTGAACTGGCAGGAACACGACGGACTTCACCTGCCAACCGACGACCGCGTAGACGAAAAAGAGCGGTGACATCAGTCCCAGCGTCCGCAGGAACAGCACCTTGAGTCGATTGCGCGGCATCAGCAGAAAGACAAAGCCCAGCGAGATCGCCAAGGCGACATAGGCAAGGCGACGATCGTTCGCGATGACGCCCAACCCGACAAGGACAATGACCGGAGTTACGCGAATGAAGACGCGTCCCGTGGGCTCTTCAAGCCAACGTGCGGTCAAAATCACCATCGCGGTGACAAAGAGGAAGGTGTCGGAGTGGCTGGTGGCCCATTCGATCTCCAACCCTTGTCGTCGAGCGATGCCGTAGACAAAGAAGACCGCGGTGGCCGCCTTCCAGCTGGCGCTGATCAGAATGACTCGCCCCAGGATCTTGAAGTCCGACGGTCCTCGGTAGGCCGCATGAAAGAGAAACGCGATCAGCGGGACGGCCAGCAGTTGTTGGATCTGCCAGAGGGCTTCACGCGGATTGCCTCCGCGCGCGGCGCCCCAAGCCCACCACGCGACAATTGATTCCAGCGAGAGCAACAACGCTTGGGTCAAGCAGCTGGCAGCGGGGACACGCGGGTTGTCGACGTCGTTTTTGATCGCCCGGCGGTAAACGCCCAGGCCAAGGAGAAAGACGGTGGCGATCACCAGCAGTGGCGCGCGCAAAGCACCAACGCCGGTGACCTGGTTCAAGTTGGAGAGAAGAAGCACCGCGATGGGGCGCAGCGGTGTCGACCAAAAGCCGTGGAACGGGTTCTCCGGCGTGTAGTCCACCATCAGGAGTAGAAAGAGCAGCGCCGTGACGGTGTGGCGCAGCGGCAGCGTCCAGACCGCGAAGAGCAACGCGGCTCCCAGAATGGGCGCGAGCCCAATGACCGGGTTGTCGTTGCCGGCGATGACCGCAATGGCGGTGGTCACACACAAGGCTCCCGCGACGAGAGCGAAGCGAGTCGTGGACCAGGGACGAGGTGTGTGCGTCATCGGGAGCCGCAGACTGTTTCACCGTAGTGCTCACAAAGCAGTGCTCACAAAGTGTAGACGAAGCTTTCTGAATCTCGAAGTCGCCCCGGGTGCTGGCATAACCTTGCCTCCGCCCATGCCCACTTCCTCGCGTCCGCGCGTTCTGATTGTCGCAGAGCTCTGTAATCCCAACTGGGTCAGCGTTCCGCTCGAAGGCTGGAGCCACAGTCAGGCCATCGCCAAGCTGGCGGACACACACCTGGTGACGCACATCCGCAACCGGGAAAACATCCTCAAGGCGGGGTTGGTCGAAGGGGAGGACTTCACCGCCATCGACACGGACCCGGTGGAGAAGACCACCTACAAGTTCGGCGAGGTGCTGCGCGGCAAGAGCGGCATGGGTCAAACGCTCAGCACCGCCTTGAGCGCGCTGCCCTACTACCTCTTCGAAACGCTGCTCTGGAAGAAGTTCGGCAAGGCGATCGCCGCCCGCGAATATGACGTGGTCCACCGCGTGACGCCGCTTTCGCCGACGACGCCCAGCATCTTGGGGCCGCTCCTCAAACGCCATGGCGTGCCGTTCGTGCTCGGTCCGCTCAATGGCGGCGTGCCTTGGCCGAAAGGTTTCGAGACAGCACGTCGCCGAGAGAAGGAGTGGCTCTCCTATTTGCGTGACGCGTACAAGTTGATGCCGGGCTATCGCACCACGCGCGTGAGTGCCTCCGCGTTGATCTGCGGCTCACGCGACACGCGGGAGCAGGTCGCTGACCGTTATCAAGACAAGACGATCTACATCCCGGAGAACGCGATCGACCCGAAGCGCTTCACGCTCAAGCGCGACGGAAAAGTGGAGCTGCCGATCCGCGCTGCCTTCGTAGGGCGGCTCGTTCCATACAAGGGCGCGGACATGTTGATCGAGGCTGCCGCGCCGCTGGTGCGCGAAGGAAAGGTGAAGATCGACGTGATTGGCGACGGGCCGGAAATGCCGACGCTGAAGGCACTGGTGGAGAGAGAAGATCTAACGGACGGCGTCTCGCTCGCGGGCTGGGTGAAGCACGAGCACCTTCAAGAAAAGCTGGTCCAGTCTCACGTGTTCGCGTTCCCGTCGATCCGCGAGTTCGGCGGCGCGGTGGTGTTGGAGTCAATGGCGCTGGGGCTGGTTCCCATCGTGATGGACTACGGCGGCCCAGGGGAGCTGGTGAGTCAAAAGACGGGCTTCGCCATACCCATGGGCACGCGCCCACACATCATTCAGCAGTTCCGCAAGACGCTGGAGCACCTGGCCGCGAACCCACAGCTGCTGCCGCAAATGGGTGAACGCGCCCGCGAACGCGTGCTCTCCAAGTTCACCTGGGACGCGAAGGCGGCACAGACTTTCGAGGTCTACCGCTGGGTGATGGGCGAGCGCGACCAACCGAACTTCGGCATGCCGCTGGCCGACGGCCCGCTTCCAGGAATCTCCACGCCGGTCAGCGCCGCGGCTTCGTGAGGACGGCCGCGACGTCATCGTGTAACCTTGCGCGAACATGCCAACCCTCGCGCCGGGTGTCGCCGTCTGGTGGGCTTCGATCAGTGCGGTGAGCGTGGTGAACCTCGTCGCCTGGGTCTTCGTCGGGCGGGCGCTTCGGCGGAGCTCAAAGGTGGACGAGCTTAGGCAGCAGCGGAGACCACTGTTCTGGCTGGCCACCGCGTTCACGTGGGGCTGCGCTTTTCGATCCTTCCTTCCGCGGGCCGAGGCGGAGCGGCTCTGCTTGGTCGATGCGTGGATCTCCAACGCGCCCATTGCCCGCGCAGTGGCGACGGTGGCTGAGCTGTGTCTCGTCGCTCAGTGGGCGCTGACACTTCGAGCGGCTTCGCGCGACGCGGGTTCGCGCACCGGTGTCTGGCTCTCCCACCTGTTGGTTCCGTTCATCGCGGTCGCGGAAGTATTTTCTTGGTACAGCGCGCTCTCCACGAATTTTTTAGGCAGCGTGGTGGAGGAGTCGCTCTGGGCGCTGAGCGGTGCGCTGCTGGCGCTGGGACTTCTTGTGGTGCGAGGACGCCAACAGGGGCTGCGCCGTGCGTTCTTGAGCGTGGGTGCGGCGGCGACTCTCGCCTACGTGATCTTCATGTGCACGGTGGACGTGCCCATGTACTGGCGCCGTTGGCGCGAGGACGAAGCGCGCAACAAGCCCTACCTGACGATCGCGGAGGGGTGGAGGGACGCCAACAGTCGACGCGTGGTCACCGGACGCTGGGAAGACTGGCGCGAAG
Organism: Myxococcaceae bacterium; assembly: GCA_052386435.1. GTDB lineage: Bacteria > Myxococcota > Myxococcia > Myxococcales > Myxococcaceae > JBQTKE01. The sequence goes on along the minus strand of JBQTKE010000511.1, from coordinate 8,108 downwards.
AGATGCCCTGGATGTCGCTCTACTTCTCAGTGGGAGTGTGGGTGAGCCTGGCGTTGGTCCTGCAACCCAGAAGAATGGCGGCGCGCAGCGAAGTCGTTACCGGAGTCCCACAAAGCGTTCACATGCCCTCGGTATGAAGCGGGGCGTGACCGACGCTCCTTTCAGCCTGCTCGCGAAGGTTTTTCTTCAGGAGGATCTCAACTTCCTGATCACCAACCGGCTCCCGCGCCGCTACGCCACGCAGCTCATGGCGTGGTTCTCCCGTATCGAAAGCCGCACTTTGACGCGTGCCTCGGTCGCGGTCTGGAGTTGCTTCGCGGGAAACCTGAGACTGGACGAAGCGAGGCGCACGGACTTCGGAAGCCTGCACGAGGTCTTCGTGCGTGAGCTCAAGCAAGGTGTTCGGCCCGTGCATTCCGATCCGCGCGTCGCGGTGAGCCCGTGCGATGCGGTGGTGGGTGCGTGCGGACAGATCAACGGTACGGAGGTGCTCCAGGCCAAGGGGTATCCGTATTCGCTGGGTGAGCTCCTCTGTGATGACGACCGGGTGGCGCGGTACCGCGACGGGATGTTCGTCACGCTGCGCCTGAAGTCGAGCATGTACCACCGGTTCCACGCACCGCTGAACGCGCGCGTCGCGGAGGTCCTCTACATTTCCGGCGACACCTGGAACGTGAACCCCATCGCCTTGAAGCGGGTGGAGCGGCTTTTTTGCAAGAACCAGCGCGCGATCTTGGATCTCATTCCCGAGGATCCCGCGCTGACACTGACGCTGGTCCCGGTCGCAGCGATTCTGGTCGGGGGCGTGCAGCTCCACTGCCTGGACCAGCGGCTGGAGCTCTCGCATCGAGGGACGGCCCGCTTCGCCTGCGATGCGTCGGTCAGCAAGGGCCAGGAGCTGGGTTATTTCCAGAGCGGCTCCACCATCATCGTCTTTGCTTCGCGAGGCTGGCGCCTGAGTGAACCCGTGAGCGAGGGCAAGACCCTGCGGATGGGGCAGCCGCTGCTCGAGCGATCTTGAACGTTGAACGTTGCTCAACCCGGAGGTCCAAATATGACGTTCCTCGAGGAACTGCGTGAACAGCGGTGGGACGATCACCGCTACTACCACCAGAGCCGAATCAACCAGTCGCTGCATCTCTTCAGCGCCAGCTGCTTTCTCGTCACCTACGCGCTGATTCCGTTTCAGCCGATAGTCGCCGCATTGTTGGGCTGGGTGGTGGCGTTCTGGTCGCGGCAGATTGGTCACTTCTTCTTCGAACCTACCGAATACGACGAGCGAAACGAAGCGACGTTCGCGCACAAGGAAGCGATCAAGGTCGGCTTCAACCTGCAACGAAAGGTGTTGCTGCTGGTGGCTTGGCTCGCGGTGCCGGCCGGGCTCTACCTCGCTCCCAAGCTGGGACTGCGCGACGCCTTCACCTCGGGGGACGAGTTTCTTCACCAGCTGGGGGTCGTCTGGTTGTGGCTGGCCGCGGCGGGGCTTCTGTCGCGAACGCTCTGGCTGTGCGCCACGCGCAACGTGCAGACAGGGGTGGTCTGGTTCACCAAGATCCTGACCGACCCCTTCAATGACGTGCGGACCTACTACAAGGCGCCGTACTACCTCTTCATCAAAGGCGAGAAGCTGGATCCGTCGCTTTACGTCCGGACCGGAACGACGCCTTCAGCAGCTCCTTCAGCACACCACGCTTGAGCGTCTGATTGGTGAGGCCTCCGGACGCGGGGGCCCACCACCAGCCGTCGGATTGCATGGCCTTCGCACCGGAGACGAACCGCGACGCGATCTCCTCGAAGTCTGCGTCGGACAGATCGTGACTGAAGATGAAGCGGCCCGTGCCGATCCAACTGGGTGAGAGTCCGGCCGCTCGCAAGTAGAACTGCAGCATCCAGTTGTAGCGGGAGGGCTGCAGGTAGAGCGTGGTCCAGATGGACGTCATGTTCGCCACCCGCACCGGCGCGTGCGCTTCCGCGAGTCGGGCGTTGAGCGCCGCGGACCGACCGTCCCAGCGTGCGTCGAGCTCCGCGTAGGAGGCTATGACTTGCGGTTCCTCCAGCTGGCGAAGGAACTCGTTCATGGTTCCCATCACGTACGGGTGCGAGTTGAAGGTCCCGCGCGCGAAGCAGATGTCCGCGGGCCGGTCCTCCCGGAAGCGCTGCATCCAGCGCCGCTTTCCGCAGAGCGCTCCCACCGGCAGCCCGCCTCCCAGCGTCTTCCCGTAGGTGACCAAGTCCGCTTGCACGCCGAAGTACTCCTGCGCTCCCCCCGGAGCCAGACGGAAGCCGAGAAAGACTTCATCAAAGATGAGCGCGATCCCCCGCCGAGTGCAGATCTCTCGAAGCTGGAGCAGCCAGGCGCGGTAGGCCTCTTTGTCGTAGGCGGCGCGGCGATCACTGGCTACCAGCATGGAGTCGGTGGGCGGGGTGCCGTTCGGGTGCATCGCCTGAAGCGGATTGACCAACACGCAGGCGATGTCGCCTCGCGAAGCGAGCACCTTCAGGGTCAAAGGATCCAGCTCGCGCAGGGTGAACACGTTTCGAGCCGGCAGCGGATTTCCAGGACCGGCCTGAACGCCGTCCCACCAGCCGTGGTACGCGCCGCAGAAGCGCACCGCCTGCGTGCGCCGCGTGTGGAAGCGGGCCAGTCGCACGGCCTGCATCACCGCTTCGGTTCCCGACATGTGGAAGGAGATCTCATCCATCTTCGAGATCTCCAGCAGCCGCCGCACGTTGTCGGCGATCACCGGATGGAAGGCACCCAGGACGGGGCCCAGCGCCTTCACCCGCTCGCTGCCGCGTTCGATGCAGCCCTTGTAGAAGTCCGGGTTGAAAAGGTTGACGCCGTATGCGCCGCCCAGGTCGTAGGACCAGTTTCCGTCGAGGTCGCGGACCTGCGCACCGCGCGTCTCGTCCACCAGCGTGCCCACCGGGAGGTGTTCTTGGACGTGGCGACGAAACTGGAATGGGACCCGGTAGGCGTTGACGAACGCCACGTCGGAGAGTCCGTGCTCCAGCTCTGCGCTCAACTGCAGCGTCCGGGGAGCGCGGGCGCGCAGCTGGTGCGAGAGTTGGTCGAAGCCGGAGCGACGCTGTCTCTCCACCTCCGCGGGGGCACCGTCGGCGCTGAAGAAGCGCGTGGCGTCGTACTCGACGTTCGGGACCCAGCGGCTGAGCCGGAGCGCCATCCGCGGATGCCCGGCGAGCGAGCGGTGCTTCGCGCGCGACAACAGCAACCGCTCCCACGCGCGGCCCGGGACATTCACCGCGCGGAAGAGACTGGCCGCGACGCTCAGGAGTCGCGACCGTGGAGTGGGCTCAGCGCTAGGCGCGAGGCTCAGCGCTGTCTCCATCCGGCCAGCGACCTTCGAGATCGAGGATATGGACGTCAAACCCGGCTGGGTCATTCGGTTCTCTCCGATGCGATTTTTCGAGCCGGCGGCGGTACGCCTCCGAATCGAGCACTGCGGTAAACGGCTGATCCACTCGGTTCTCTTCGGCGAAGACACGCGCCGCGGCCCCCATCCGCGCGCGCTGGGCTTCGTCCATCATCGACACCATCGCATCGTAGAGGCTGTTCGCATCGCGCGCCCGGAACTTGATTCCGGTGACCCCGTCCCGCATCAAATCCGCGGGGCCGCCCACGTCGGAGACAATCACGGGGAGGCCGGACGCCTGCGCCTCCAGCGGGGCGTTGCCCCAAGTGTCGGTGCAGCTGGGGAACAGCTTCACGTCCGCGCTGGCGATGGCGCGAGCCAGCTCGTCACCCTGCAGGAACCCGGTGAAGGTGACGGGCAACCCGAAGAGCTGCCGTTGCAGCTCTTCGCGGTAAGGGCCGTCGCCAATGATGATCAGGTGCGCATTGGGTTGTGTCTCCCGCAGCCGCCGGTACGCCTGCGCGGCCAGGGAGAGATCTTTCTCCACGCCCACGCGCCCCACGTAGGTGAACTTGAGCAGCGCCTCTTCGTTCTCAAGGCCGTGCTTGCGCCAGTATCCAGCCGTCCGCTTGCGTGGATGAAAACGGTCGACGTCGATCCAGCGATCCAGAATGAGCAGCTTGCGGTTGCGCAGGCCGCGCTTGTGAAGGAGCCGCGCGATGAACTTGGAGGGCACCAGCACCTCATCCACCGAATGGTAGAAGAGCAGCATGTATTTCCACGCCAGCGACTCCAGGCTCTTATCTCGGGTGTAGTTCTCCACGTATTCGGGAACGCTGGTGTGGTACGTGGCCGCAGTCTCAATCGCCAACGTCTTCGCGGCGAGCAGACCGGTCAGGCCGATCAATCCCGGTGTGCTGATCTGCATCTTGGTGAAGCCCTCTTCCTGGAAGTACTTGAGCATCTCCAGGAAGGGCGGAAACCGAAGCTGCCAGTCGTCATATTCGGGGAAGTCCACGTTCTTCACCGAGGTGAAGATCTTGAGGCGCCCCGCGGAGAGCAGCGCCTGAATCTCAGGCGACGCGACGTACTTGGCCTGTTCTTCTGCGCTGAGCACGGTCACCACGGTGAAGTCGAGCTGGCGCTTCTGGGCCTCATGCAGCATTCGACGAATCGTCGAGGAGACGCCGTTGATCTCGAAGAAGGTGTCGGTCACCAGCACCAGCTTGGCCCGCTCCTCCAGCGAAAACGCCTTGCGCACGTCACGGGAGATTCGCCCGTCGGAGCTCTGCGACATGAAGGACATCAAGTAGGGGAGCGACACGAAGAGGCTGGAGGCAATCATTGCCACCGCCTCCTTGATGGCGCTCACCAGGTTGTTGGATCCGAGCGTCGCCAAATTCTCCACGTAGCGCGCGAACACCCGGTTCATCAGCGTGCTCACGACCAGGAAGGTGCGGTCGTCGGCGGTCGTCTTGGCCGCCAGCTCGTCTCGAAACGCGCGGTCCGCGAGCAGGGCTGAGACTTCGATCTGAAGGAGCTTCTCGAAGGGCATACCCGGTCCACGCGGCAGCGCCATTGACTGATAGGTGGCGCGCAGCGAGAAGAGGGCCTTCGACCAGATGGGCTCTGACTTCGCGTCGAACACCAACCGCAGCAGAGAGTGGATAGGTCCACTCACGCTCAGCCCCTTGCTCCGCTGCATCTCCGCGGCGCTTTTGTGTGCGCTGCCGTCGTAGAGCAGCTTCAGCACCGAGTGCGCCAAGGTGATAGGTCCACCATGGTTGCCTTCAGGGGCGGTGGTCCCAAGGCGCATGGCTTCAACCAGCTGGTTCGGAGTGGCCGGCCAGCCTTTGAGCGCGAAGCGCGTCCAGGTCCTTCCTGGGTTGACGCCTGAATGGTCATCAGATCCGCCGACCACGGACTTGCACCACGGCGCCTCCCCCTTCGGAGCCAGGTTGTGGTCGTTGGCCATGCGTTCGATCTTCACCCGGTCCAAAGAACGGAGCATGCGCAGCGTGAGCTCGTTCAGCGCGAGGGTACGGGCGCCATTGTGGGCTTCGAGCGTGTTACAGAGCAGCAGCGTCTTCTCAAGGTGTTGGATCGCCAGCGCGCCCTCGCGACCGTAAGGTCGGTTCTGCGTGCTCATCAGCGGGTGCGTCATGAAGTAGGCGATCTTGTTGCAGCCCGGCCGTTCCGGTTCGCGGGCTATCTGATCGTCCAGGTACCCCACCATCTCGTAGATGTTGGAGCGCAGCCGGTTCGCCTCTCGAAACTGCGCCTCCGTCACATTGGCGATGGTGATGTGGATGTTGCAGCCATCTTCGGGGAAGGTCGTCGTCATCTCCGCGCTGATGAAGACGTCACGGTGGCCCGCCGCGAGCAATTGCAAGACTCCGTCGATGGAGTTGTGATCCGTGAGGGTGACCAGCGACATCCCACGCGCCTTCAGCAGCCGATAGAGATCGAACGGATCCGAATAGGACTCCGGGATCGCGAAGGCATTCGCGGCGTAGTAGTCGGTGACGTTTGAAGCGTAAGAGTGAAGGTGAAAGTCGACACGTCCGACGGGCCCATCGTTCACGTGTGCCTCCCGCTGCGCCAAGTGGAGCGACGGGTGGATTCGTAGCAGGGTGACGTGAACGCGCTGTCAGCGGGTCAAAACGTTCGTGAAACTCTTGTGCAAGGTCGGCGTCACCTCTGACGCCAAGGCGGCACCAGATCTTCGAGGTCGAGCGCCGCTCCAGTCGCTCACCGCGGCTTGTACTTGGCCTCGAAGCAGAGGAAGCGCAGCTGCAATCCGCAGGGGGATGGATGGACGCCGATTTCTGGTGTCGGTTCGAACGTCCCAGACTCACCGCTTGCGGAGTTCAAGCAGTAGTTGGACGAGTTCGTCGTCCAGTTGGAGCAGGTGGCGGCGCTGTGGCTTCCCACCGCGTTGGCGCCCAACCAGAACGACGACCGGGACGTCTGTAGCGAGTACTGCTGAGGCACATCACCGGCACGATCGGACCCTGCCGGGCACTCGCCCATGAATCTGTAGTCGTCCGACGCGCCCGACATCGCCAGCTCCTTGCCCGCTTCGTCACGCGCCACGACGGCCAAAGGCGGGCCACGCCAGCCTTCCTTGTTGTTGAAGATTTTCGTTCCGGTCGCGCCGCCCGCTTCAAGGGAGACGTACTCGCCATCAAACGTGAGGCGATCGTACGCGTCGGTGGCGCTGTTGGAGAGGTACGCTTTGAAGTTGCCCCCCAAACCCGCAGCGCCCGCCAGCTCCTGACAGCTGGAGTCCGCCTTGGCGAGGCTGGACATGGTCCCCTGGCCAAAGTTTCCGGGATAGGTCTTCGAGGTGAGGAAGAGCCGTGCCGGGGTTGTGGAGCCGCCTTCTCCGGCGCATCCCGCAACGAACATCGCAATCACACCGCAGGTCGAGAAAAGGTGAAGTGAGCGCATGGGGGGGCGTATTAGCACCTCTCCGCCCCAAAACCGCCAGCGCGCTGAACGCTGCGTGGGCCCTTCAGCTGCCAATTGTGACACTGCCTACGAACCGGCTCTCGCCCACCAGCTCCAGCGTGCGTTTGGCGTGGACCAAGTCGGTCTCTCCCAACGTGACCGCGAGGAGCGCGGCGTCCGCGGCGAGCGCCAGCGGAATACCCGCTTGGTTCTCCACCACCGAATCCACCGCGACGAGGCAGACGCCGCCACCGCGAACGACGGAGGTCATCTCGACGATCAACTTCGATGTGCCGCGCAGCTCCGCGCGCTGCGCGTTAATGACGCGAACCTCGGTCCCGCGTTGCACCGTGCCAATGGCGGCGAGCGCCTTGGCCAGCTCCACCGTGGAGCCTCCGGGCTGGGCAGGAATCACCACCAGCGACGACCACTCGCGCCGAATGATCGCGAACCAGAGCTGCTGCAGCTCCGCGTCCGGTGGAGCGCTGACGTGCTTCTCCGCCATCACCTCATCTCGCTTTCTGGCCGGCTTGACCACGCGTCTCCCTTCCGAAGTTGGGCCACCACGTTGAGGCCCAGCTGGCGAGTGACTTGCCAAGGTTCAACAATCCTTCCGCTGGTGAGATCCCGTCCCAAGCAGGTGAGCAACGCCACCAGAAACGCGGCGACCACGCCTGCGATTACAATGACTGGGATGTTCGGCTTGGAGGCGGTGCGCGGGACCTGCGCCGGGCGCGCCACGCTGTAGCGGTATTTGAAAGCCGCGCGCGACGCTTCCAGCTCCAGCCGCGCGCTGTCGATGCGCAACAGCATGTCCTGGTACTTCGCGTTGGCGATTCGGAGCTTGTCCTGCGCGAACGAAAGCACGGGATCATCGGGTCGTTCACCCACGAGCAAGATGTCCATGGCGCTTAGGCCCCCACTGCGCGACCGAGGCTCTCCGGAGCCGCCGGATTTTCCGATGAGGGTCGAGAGTTGGCCGGTCAGCGCGTCTTCATCGCGCTTGAGCGCGGCGATCTGCGGCGATTCCTTGCTGAAGGCGGAGATGCGCTGTTCGGTGTCCGTGACCGTGGGGTGCTGGGCGCTGTAGATAACCCGCTGTTCAGCGAGTTGAGATTGGAGCTCGGTGAGGCGGCGGCTGCGGAACTCTTCCAGGTCGGTGATCGCGCGCCGCTTGGCTTCGATCAAGAAGCGCAGCTGGTTCACCTCCGCGTCGTTGATCCTAGGCCCCGCCTTCTGCGGCTCGCTCTGCGGGCGCGGCGTGGGAGCGACCGGCTTCTT
>JBQTKE010000510.1:0-2722 GCA_052386435.1 Myxococcaceae bacterium | reverse complement strand
TTAGGTCCGTGGCTCAATCATTGCCTATCTGGCACAAAACTAACGTTTTGTTTACGTTTTGTGCATGAGAAAAGCCCAGGCAAGCCGCCGCCCAGCCTGGAATCGACTCTTCGAGACGGCCGCAGCCCAGGATGGGCTGTTCACGACCAAACAGGCGGCCGAGGCTGGCTACTCGCCACAGCTCCTCGTCCACTACGTCCGCTCGGGCAAGGCCGTCCGAGTGTGCCGAGGCACCTACCGGTTGGTCCACTTCCCCGCGGGCGAGCACGAGGAGCTGGTCACGGCTTGGCTCTGGTCCGAGCGAGTTGGCGTGGTCTCGCACCAGACCGCGCTAACCCTCCACGGGCTCTCGGACGCGCTCCCGGCGCACGTCCATCTGACCCTTCCGGGCGACTGGCGGCGCCGCCGCTTCAGGGTGCCGGCCGATGTCATGCTCCACCACGCGGACGTCCCGCCCGACGATCGCACCTGGTTTGGGGCGGTGCCCACGACCAACCCACGGCGCTCGCTGAACGACTGCGCACGCGAGGGCGTGTCGCCCGAGCTGCTACGACGAGCAGCGCAGCAAGCGCTGCGGCGCGGCCTCGTCACGAAGGGCGAGCTCGCCGAAGTCGAGAAGGCGCTTAAGCCGTTCGGAGGACTCGCCGCATGACGGTGCGCACGTACCCATCACCAGCGGCCTTCAAGCAGGCTCTCGAACAGCGCCTCCGAACCTCCGCCAAGACCGGCGCCGCGTTCGCGCGCAAGCGGCAGCTGCTCGTGTTCGATCGCTTCCTGGCGCGGATCGCCGCTGTGCTCGGCGACGCCGCGACGCTCAAGGGCGGCCTCGTGCTCGAGCTCCGCCTCGCGCGCGCCCGCACGACGAAGGACGTCGATCTGCGGATGATGGGTCCATCAGACGACATCCTCGCCAGGCTACAGGAGGCCGTTCGTCGCGACCTTGGCGACTTCATGACCTTCGAGGTCGGTCCCGATGACGACCACCCCGAGATTCAGAACGACGGCATGCAGTACGACGGGCTCCGTTTCTGCGCGGAGTGCAGGCTGGCCGGCAAGCTCTATGGACAGCCCTTCGGCGTCGACGTCGCGTTCGGCGATCCGATCCTCGGCGAGCCCGAGCTCGTCGTGGCGGACGATGTCCTCGCCTTCGCCGGCATCCCACCACCGACGCTGCGCCTCTACCCGATCGAGACGCACATCGCGGAGAAGCTTCACGCGTACACGATGCCGCGCCAACGCCCGAACTCACGAGTGAAGGATCTGCCCGACATCGCGCTCCTCGCGACCGCGCAGGCCCTCGACGCCAAGCGCCTGCGAGCGGCGCTCGAACAGACCTTCACCTTCCGCAAGACCCACCTGCTTCCGGCGGTACTGCCCGATCCGCTCGCCGCGTGGGGGACGCCGTATGCCGCGATGGCGCGCGAAGATCTGCTTGCCTGGCCCACCCTCGAAGACGTGACGAAGGCCGCGAAGGCCTTCCTCGATCCCGTGCTGGTCGGTGGCCTCGACGCCACGTGGGGGCCACAGACATGGACCTGGAGAAGCACGTGAGCTGTGCTTAACCTCTGTCCATCAACGTCTGCGCGAATTCATCCAGCGCCTGTCCGCTGGGCCCATCGCACAGATCTCGGATGCGCGTGTCGGACTCGAACAATTCGATGAGCATGACGTCCTCCTTCGAGAGAGAACGTCACCGTAATGCGGAGTAGTCCGGGTCGATTGTCGACCGAACCCGCCTCTTTCAAGGATTGGCCAAAGGTCTTCCCCGACGCACTCAATGCCGAGGTCATCGCCAAGCGACTCACAGAAAGGTCAGAGCGCTTCGTCCTCGACGGAAAGGGGTACGTCTAACGATTGCCTCTCCCTCACGCGCCCTCGCCGGGGAGGATCTTCCCGCACCGCCGTCATCGACGAGCGGCAGCAGCCCTGCGCTCCTCGTGACTGCGACGGTGGTGGAGCCCGCGATGCGGATCCAATCGAGCGCTCCAAGCAGCTCGTCACCGGCAATGCCTGGAGGGTCTTCCTCCTGCTCGCGGTTTGGGCGTCGTTCGGCAGCGTCCTTCAGGCCTGCGTCTGCGGTCCTGTGAAGTATCGACACGAGCTCGAACAAGACCGGAACGGCAAGTCCAAGATAGAGGAGGTCCTTCCGCCAGTTCGAATTTCTCCAGCATCTCAGGCTCCAAGGGGCGTTACGACGACGCCACTCCGGAGGGGGCATTGGCCGGCGCGACAGCTTACTCAGGCGTCTCCAGTTGCGGCGGCCCGCCCGGACGCAGACCTTGGGGAGACCACGTCTCCACTACCAGCTTGGTCATCTTCCCAATCAGCTGCTCCGCTTCGTTCTCACAGGTCCAACGCGCGTCCGCGTTGTCAGTGGTAAAGACGGAAATAACGAAGGGTCCCTCTGCTGAGTAGACCAGCGCCACGTCGTTGCGGGTCTGGTTGAGCTGCCCCACCTTATTGGCAATAGACGCGCGCTCTTCATCCGCGAGCTCCAAGTAGCGCGGCGTCATCGTCCGATACTGTTGCTGAATCAGCATCGTGAGCATCTTGTTACAGAGCGCGCGGTCTTTGAGATCGCACCGCTCAATGCTCTCAAGCAGCGCCGCCGCGTCTCGCGCGGTGGTCTTTCCCAGACCAAAGTCCTTCTCATTCTGATCCGGCGCCTTGGGGTACTTCCCCACTTTGCGGAACATGCGGGTGTTCCTCAGCTTGAGCGCCG